>SCVU01000042.1 GCA_004296785.1 Planctomycetota bacterium | reverse complement strand
GCTCTTCCGATCTGCGAAGGCGCTGCCCGAGGGCAACGTGCTCGCCGACGGCGACGGCATCCAGCTCGGCCGCACCGCGCGCTACTGGGGTCAGCACGTGCTCGTGCCGCGGCCCGGCGTCGCGGTGCACATCAACGCGTTCAATTTCCCGGCGTGGGGGATGCTCGAGAAGATGGCGTGCGCGCTGCTCGCGGGCATGCCGGTCGTCGAGAAGCCCGGAACTCCGAGCGCGCTCGTCGCGTGGCGCATCGCGCAGATCCTCGTCGAGTCGAAGCTCTTGCCCGAGGGTAGCTACCAGTTCCTGTGCGGCAGCGCGGGCGATCTGCTCGACCACATGGGGCCGCAGGACGCGCTCGCGTTCACCGGTTCGAGCGCGACCGGCGCGAAGCTGCGCGGGCACCCGGTGCTCGTGCGCCACAACGTGCGCGTCAACGTCGAGGCCGATTCGCTGAACGCGGCGGTGCTCGCGCCGGACGTCGACGCGGGCAGCGAGGCGTACGGCGCGTTCCTCGCGAACGTCGCGCTCGACATCCAGCAGAAGGCCGGCCAGAAGTGCACGGCGACGCGGCGCGTGCTCGTGCCGAAGGAGCGCGTCGACGAGTTCGTCGCCGAGCTCACCGCGCAGTTGTCGCGGCTGGTCGTCGGCGATCCGGCCGATGCGAAGACGAACGTCGGCCCGGTGGCGAGCGCGGATGCGCTGCGCGACGTGCGCGCCGGCATCCAGAAGCTGCTGCAGTACGCGCGCGCCGCGTGCGGCGGGGCCGAGGCCGTCCAGCCGAAGGGCTACTTCGTGCGGCCGACGCTGCTCGTCGCGATCGATTCGAGCGCCGCAGCGTTCCACGAGCACGAAGTGTTCGGACCGTGCGCGAGCGTGCTGCCGTACGACGGCAGCGCGGCGGGCGCGGCCGCACTGTGCAACCGCGGCGGCGGCGGGCTCGTGTCGAGCGTGTACTCGAACGACTCGAAGTGGCTCGGCGCGGTCGTCGAAGGCGTCGCGCCGTGGCTCGGCCGCGTGTGGACGATGTCGGACAAGCTCGCCGGCCACGCGACGGCACCCGGCCTCGTGCTGCCGCACACGAATCACGGCGGTCCGGGTCGCGCGGGCGGCGGCGAGGAGCTCGGCGGCATGCGCGGGCTCTCGCTGTACCTGAATCGCTGCGCGATCCAGGGCTTCCAGGGCTTCGTCGCCGGCAGCTACGGCGCGAAGACGCCCGAGGGCGCGACGACGCCGGCGTAGGACTACGCGCCAGTGCGCGGACCGGTCGTGTTCGGCGCTGTGCTCGCGCTCGGATGCGCGGCCTTCCACGCCGCGCCGTTCGCGCTCCACCACGCGAGCCACGCCGCCGGATCGTCGCCGAGCGGCTGCGCGGTCAGCTTCGCGAGCGCGCGGCAGATCCGCGACGAGACCGAGACGCTGACCTTCATCTCCGTCACGCCGAGCACCTTCGCGTCGAGCTGCACCGCCTCGTGCATCACGTCGATGATCGGATCGGCGATCGACGCGCTCTGCGCGATCTGCACGTCGTAGTCGCGGATGTACGCGACCTGCCGGCCGACGTAGAGCGAGCCGCTCGACGGAATGCCGGCGCCGGCGCTGGCGACCGGCGGCGCCGCGAGCGCGGCGACGAGCGGCTCGACCGCGCTCGCCGCGTTCGCGAGTCCGAACGCGCCGAGCATGCCGAGCGCCTCGGCCGCGTTGCCGCGCACCGCCTCGTGCTTCGAGCCGAGCGCGCGCAGCACCGGCTGCACGACGTCGGGTTCGCCCGCGGCGACCAACGTGCGCGCGGCCTCGGTGCGCACGAGCGCGTCGCGGTCGAGCACGAGCCGGTCGACGAGCGCGCGCAGTTCGGCGGCCGGCGCGGCGCGCCGCAGCACGTGCGCGGCGGTCGCGCGCAGCTGCGGGCTGCGGTCGACGAGCGCCGCGCGCGCGGCTTCGCGCAGCGCATCGGGCGCGGCGACGGCCGCGACGCGCGCGAGTGCGAGCTCGCGCGCCGCCGGCGGCAGCGCGCAAGCCTGCTTCAGGTACGCGGCGGGTTGCGCGCGCACGTCGTCCGCGATCGCGTCGCGCCCGCGCGCGCCGAGCACGAGCACCGACGCGTCCCACTTCGCGAGCAGCTCG
Organism: Planctomycetota bacterium; assembly: GCA_004296785.1. Classification (GTDB taxonomy): domain Bacteria; phylum Planctomycetota; class UBA1135; order UBA1135; genus GW928-bin9. The sequence continues at coordinate 10,074 of SCVU01000042.1, read as the reverse complement.
CGCGCGTTGCGCTGGTCGGGATCGGCGCCGAGCACCTTGTCGAGCTGCGCGAGCGCCTCGGCGTGCAGGCCCTTCGCCCACATCCAGTCGGCCAGCGGCACGCGCGCCTCCACGCGGTCCTGCGGCAGCTTCGCCTCGAGCTCGCGCGCCATTGCGCGCGAGGTCTCGAGCGCCGTGCCCGCCTGGGCCTGGAACGCAGTGGCGAGCAGCGGAAGCGACAATCCGAGCGTCTGCAGCGCGCGCATGGCCTGACTAGCGTCGCTCGCGCGCCGGGTTTCAGCCAGGGGGCGGCGTCGGCGGCGCGCGCCAGTCGCGGAACGCGCGGATCCGCGGGCCGTCGGCCTCGACGCTCCACAGGAAGCGCTCGCCGGCGGGCTCGGCCAGCCGCTTGAACGTCGCCTTGTCGATCCGCTGCAGGAAGCGCAGGTCCGCGACGCCGCTCTCGCGGCACATGTCGAGGCGCGCCGCGCCCTTCTCGATCCGCGGGCGGCCGAGCACGCGTGCGATCCCGCTCTCCGGCGTCGCCGCGAGCGCGGACGGCCGGTGGTCGACCGCGAGCACGCTGTACGGCAGCGCGCGCATGTCGAGGTGCAGCTCGTCGGCGACCGCGCGCCAGAAGCGCGACGTGTAGACCTCGTTCGGCGGCAGCGCGAAGAAGTGGCACCAGTGTCGCTCCTGCTCGGGCGCGAGCAGCCCGCACGCCGCCTGGTGCGGGCACGGCGCGACGACGCGGTGGGTCGCGCGCAGCCGCTCGCGCACGTGCGAGAGCCGGCGGCTCGAGCGGCGATCGCCGGGCTCGAGCCACAGCACCGCGGTCGCGCGCGCGGCGAGCGCGAGCAGCCGCTGCTCGGCCTCGCCCGACAACTCGCCGAGGACGTGCGAGAGCAGCAGCACGTCCGGCCGCGCATCGAGGCTTTCCGCCTCGTCGAGCACGTCGATCGCAAGCCCGGGCGAGCGGCGCTGCCCGCGCTCGCGCGCGAACGCCGCGGCGCCGCGCGCGCGGTCGTGCAGCGCGAGTGAGCGCTCGGCCCAGCCGAAGTGCGCGCCGAAGCGCCGGCCGGCGATCCCGCTGCCGCAGCCCCAGTCGAGCACGCGGCCGGTCGGCGGCGACCAGCCGCGCCACGCGAGCTCGGCCAGCAGCGCGTCCCACTTCCAGCCGATGCGCGCCGCGTAGACCGCGTCGTACAGCTCGAGGTCGCGCTCGTCGCGCCAGTAGTCGGCGCGCACCGCGCCACCGCCCTCGAGGAAGCGCGCGCGCAATCCGTGCAGCCGCTCCCAGTCGGCGGCGCCGAGTTGGAAGCTCGGATCCGGCAACGTGTCGTCGTCCGCGCGCGTCGGGAGCTCGGTCATGTGGACGCGGAGACTACCAAGCGCGACGCGTCGGCGGCGCTTCGGAAGTCCGCGCGTCCAGCGTCAGGCGCAGCGGCCCGTCGCGATGCGTCGAGCGCCACGCGATGCCGCGGCGCGCGAGCTCGGGCGCCACCGGCGGCTCGTGCGCCGCGCTGAACCACACCTCCTGCGGCGCGACGCGCTCGAGCAGGCGCGCGAGCAGCGGCGTGTCGGAGCCGTGGTGCGGCCACAGCAACAGGCGCACGCGCGGCGGCAGCGGCAGCTCGAGCAGCGCCGCGAGGCCGTCGGCCTCGGCGTCGCCGCACAACAGCACCCACTGGTCGCGGACGCGCAGCAGCAGCGCGCGCGAGCCCTCGTTGCCGGCGACCGCGCTGCCGCGCGCGAGCACGAGCTCGGCGTCGAGTGCCGCGTCGGCTCCGGCGCCGAGCGCGATGCGCGCCAGGCCGTGCTCGACGTCGATGCGGCGCGTCGAGCGCGGCAGCAGCGCGTCGATCGCGGCCGGGAGCTCGCCGAGCCACACGCGCGGCGGGCGGTGGCCGGCGAGCCACGGCATTGCGGCGCTGTGGTCGAGATCGGCGTGCGACAGCGCGACCCACAGCGGCACGCCCTCCCAGCTCGACAAGAGCGGCTCGAGCGCGTCGCGCTGCAGGCCGGGGCGCTCGCGCGAGCCCGCGTCGTAGACGATGGCCGCCGCCGTTGCGACGCGCAGCGCGACGCACGTGCCGTGGCCGACGTCGAGCGCCTCGATCTCGACCGCGTGGGCGTCGCCGGCGAGGCGCGGCGCGCAGACGAACGCGCTCGCCGCGGCGAGCAGCCACGCCGCGAGGCGCTGCCGCGCGCTCCACTCGCCGCGCGCCGCCGCGCGCACGAGCGCGAACGCGATCGCGACGAGCAGTGCGACGAGCGCGAGCGGCCGCGGCGGCAGCGCGAGCGGCGTCCACGGCGCGCGGTCGATCCACGCGAGCAGCTCGAGCAGCGCTTCGCACGGCCGCGCGTAGCACGCGACCGGCACCCAGCCCGGCAGCAGCACCGCGGCCCACAGCGCGACGAGCAGCACGCCGAACAGCGGCATGCACAGCGGCGTCGCGAGCACGCCGAGCGGCGCGCACTCGCGGAACGCCGACCACGCGATCGGCAGCGTGGCGAGCACGGCCGCGAGCGACGCGGCGAGCGCGGTGGCCGCCGCGCGCGCGACGAGCAGCGCCGCGCTCTCGAGCCACCACGCGCGCGCCGCACCGAAGCGCGAGCGCCGCGCGGCTTCGACCAGCGGTGCGGCGCGCGCGAGCAGCAGCGCGCGGAGCGGACCGCAGCCGAGCAGCAACCCGAGCGTCGCGAGGTACGACAGCTGCACCGGCAGCCGGTGCGCGGCGAGCGGATCGAGCGCGCACTCCAGCGCGAGCGCGAGGCCCCACAGCGACGCGACGTCCGCGCGGCGGCGCGCCGCGCGCAGCGGCGCCGGCGCGAGCGGCGACAGCGGCAGCAACGCGGCGAGGCCGGCGAGGCCGAGCGCCAGCGCCGAGCGCGAGACCGGTGCCTGCGCCAGCGCGATCGGCACGTAGGCGAACAACAGCGCCGCGCGCGCGAGGCCGAGCGCGAGCTCGACGCCGCGCCGCGGCGGCAGGCACGCGCGCGCGAGCCAGCCCAGCGGATCGAGCAGCAGTGCGCACAAGAGCACGAGGTGCGTGCCGCTGACCGCGAGCAGGTGCAGCGTGCCGGTGCGCGCGAACAGGTCGCGCAGCGCCGGATCGAGCGCGCGGCTCTCACCGTACAGCAGCGCGCGGACGAAACCGGGCGGCAGGTCGCGCTCGAGCGCTTGTGCGCGCGCGAGCAGCGCGCCGCGTGCGCGCGACCAACGCGATGCGAGCCACGGCGGCGCGGCGCCGGCTCCGGCGGGGGCGGCCAGGCGCACGCACTCGACCGCGCGGAGCGTCGCGACGCCGCTCCACGCGTCGCCGAGCGGCGTGTCGCGCTCGACCGAGCTCACCGCGGGTCGCTCGGGTGCCGCGGGGTCGAGCCGCGCGATCCACTCGTCCTCGGCGAGGCCGGGCAGCTCGCACTCGATCCGGACGCCGGGCAACGCGCGGCCGTCTTCGAGCCAGCCGCGCATGCCGTCGGGCGCGAGCGCGTGCCAGCGGCCCTCCCAGCCGTGGCGCGGCGGCGCGGAAGCCGCGTCGCGTGTCGCGTCCTGTGACGCGTCCTGCGGCGCGTCCTGCGGCGCGTCGTGTGGCGCGTCGTGTGGCGCGTCGTGTGGCGCGTCGTGTGGCGCGTCGTGCATGGCATCCGCCGGCCGCGGCGCGTGCGCCGCGCGCAGCAGCGCGAGCGCGAGCAGTGCGGCGCAACCGAGCGCGCGCGCGTCGCCGGCGCGCCAGCGCCGCGCGGCGGCGAACCACGCGGCACCCGCGCCAAGCGCGCACGTGAGCGTGATGCCCGGCGTCGCGCGCACGCTCGCGCAGCCGCCCAGCGCGCTGGCGATCGCGCAAGCCAGACCGAGCTCGAGCCACGGCCGCGCGGCGAGGCGCGGCGGCGCGGCGAGCTGCGGCGGCGCGGCGAGGCGCGGCGGCGCGGCGACCGGACGCCGCGCGTCGAACGGCGGCGCGCGCTCGGCCGCGGAGGTGGGCTCGCTCGCCATCGTTCCCCTGGATGCGCGGGCGCGCCGGCGGTGGCGGGGGAGGCGGTGAGTTTTCGGCTTTCGCCGCGAACCGCTATTCTGCCGCGTCCCGCATGTCGCGCCCGTCGACCTCTCACGCACTGTTCCCCGGCACGTTCGACCCGCCGACGCTCGGCCACGTCGATCTCGTGCGCCGCGCGCTCGCGCAGTTCGGGCGGGTGACGGTCGCGCTGGCGCGCCACCCCGACAAGAACGCGCTGTGCACGCTCGACGAGCGGCTCGAGCTGTGGCGGCGCATCGCGGCCGGCCTGCCGGGCACCGCGGTCGTTCCGCTGGCCGGTCTCGTCGTCGACGGCTGCCGCGAGCTCGGCTGCAACGTCATCGTGCGCGGCGTGCGCAGCGGCACCGACTTCGACTACGAGGTCCAGATGGCGCAGATGAACCGCGCGATGCACGCGGGCATCGACACGGTGCTCCTGCCGCCCGACCCGGCGTTCGCGCACATCTCGAGCACGCTCGTGCGGCAGATCGCAGCGCTGCGCGGCGACGTGCGGCCGTTCGTGCCGCGCGAAGTCCAAGAGTTCCTCGCCGCGCGCTTCGCGGCCGGCGCCGCGCCGCGCGGAGCGTCATGAGCGGGCTCCGGCCGCGTCATATCACCGCGCTCGCCCTCCTGCTCGGCGCGGCGCTCACGCTCTCCTCCTGCCACCTCGTCGCCTCCGATTCCTCCATGACTTCGCGCAAGCTCGTCGCCACCACCCAAGCCCCGTCCGCGATCGGCCCGTACAGCCAGGCCGTCGTGCACGGCGGCCTCGTCTACTGCTCGGGCCAGATCGCGCTCGATCCGAAGACCGGCCAACTCACGAAGGGCGACGTGAAGGCGCAGACCGAGCGAGTGCTCAAGAACCTGCAGGCGGTGCTCGAGGCGGCGGGCAGCGGCTGCCAGCACGCGCTCAAGTGCACGATCTACCTGTCGGACATGGGGGATTTCGCCGCGGTCAACGAGGTCTACGCGAAGTTCTTCCCATCCGAGCCGCCGGCGCGCGCGACCGTCGGCGTCGCAAGCCTGCCGAAGGGCGCACTCGTCGAGATCGACTGCATCGCGGTCGTGCCTGCGCGCTGACGCGCGTACGGTGCCTGGATCAGTTTTGTTGGATTCCCGCACCGGCCTCGATCCGCATCGAACCGTCGTCGCGCGCGGATCCGATTCGCCCGAGTCGGCGGGCCGCGGCTCCCCGGCCCCGATCTGTAAAGCAGCGTGACAGTGCTGCGACCCCGATGCGATTGATCGCATCCGCGTAATCCGGAACCGCCACAAGGGCACGCACATGGTTCCGATGCGCCCGGATTGCCGTTTGGATATCCAATCCGGTTCGCAATGCCACCTCTTGCCATGAACTCCCGCACAGCTCGCGAAGGAGAGCGACGTGAAGCGAACGCCATGCGCACGCCGCCTTTCGTGCGACCTGCAGGTTCCAGGCGCCTCGTTCGCGGCGCGCGAGTTCGACCAGGGAGCTGACGACCCCGGCATCACAGACTGGGACTGCGACACCGACGCCATCCGCGAGGTCCGCCTTCCGTTTCATCCAATCCACGACGCGGTCGGGCGCGCTGCCGAGCAGATCGTCGAGCGGATCCGGTGCACGCGAGTTGAGCTCGATTCTGCGTTCAACGATGTGCGCGAGCGGTGCGCTCGCGGTGCTATCGAACGCGTCTCCGTACGCACCGGGCTCGTACTCGCCGCCACCGGTGGCTGCGCGAACCCGCGCCTCCACCCACTCTCGTTCCAGCCATGCCGGGCCGTCCTTGCGGGCGTAGTGCCAGGCACTGCAGTGCCGGTAGAGCTCAGGCGCAGCCGCAAGCCCCGCGGTTACCGGATTGCTGTCGATGTACTCGACGAGGCTCCGGCGATACTCGAACGAGTCCACGCGGTACGAGCGAAAGCGACCGCGAAAGAGCGGACCATCTCGCTCGCGCCGTCGATTGAACCAGCGCACGTAGTCGTTCGTCGCGCGCTGCATCACCTGCGACAGCGCACCGTCCCTACTTCGAACGAGTAAGTGGAAGTGCGTCGTCATGACGGCGAACGCATGGAGTTCGATGTGTCCGGCGCGAACTTCGCGCGCGAGGCACGCGAGCAGGTATCGAACGTCGCGCGAACTCTCGAAAACCGTGCGCCGCGCGATACCGCGGTTCATCACGTGGTGCCATGCACCAGGGGAGTCTCGGCGCGGCGTTCTCGGCATGGTGTCCGAGGTGTAGATGCAGCCGCGGCGCGGTGGTGACACGTCAATGCATGAGTTCTTGCGCCGACCGGCGCCGCCGCGAGCGGGAATGCAACAAAACTGATCCAGGCACCGTACGCGTCGACGCTAGCGCATCACGGCCATCTGCTCGGCCACGCCGACGCGGCCGTGCGCGCGCGCCGCGGCCAGCGCGTGCTCGGGCGTGCACGCGCCGGCGAGCAGTTCGCCGTACGCGCGCAGCGCGCCCGCGGCCTGTGCGCGCGACTCGCGCACGAACTCGACGCGGAAGCGCCGCACGCCGCGCGCGAGCAGCTCCGGCACCGCGGCCGCCGCCGACTGCACGGTCGCGTCGAACACCGTGTTGCGACAACCGGCGTCGACGATCACCTCGAGCGCGCGCCCCTCGACGTCGCGCAGCGCGAGCGCGTGGCTGTCGCACGGACGCCCGCACGTGCGATGGTCGCGGCCGTTCGAGAGCAGGTGCGCGTACACGCAGTGCTCGGTGTGGAACGTCGGCATCCGGTGTTGCAGCACGATCGTGAAGCGCGTCGGGTCCGACGCGTCGAGCAGCGCGAGCAGCCGCTCGCGGTCGAGATCGTGCGCCGGCGTCAGCGTCGCGAAGCCGCGCGCGAACAGCTCGTCGGCGGTGATCGAGTTCGACACGTTGAGCGAGAAGTCGCCGTGCAGCTCGACGCCGCGCACGGCGCGGAAGTGCTCGAGCGCTGCCCAGTGTCGCGCGAGGATCGCGGCGGGCGCGAGCGCTGCCAGTCGCTGTTCGTAGTTCTCCTCGCCGGGCTTGTGCACGCGCAGCGTCGCCAGCACGGCGCGCAGGCCGGCTTCGCGCGCGCGCGCGACGGCGCGGCCCAGGCCGACGAGCTCCATCCAGTCGAGCTCGACTTCGCCGAGCCCGGCTTCGATCGCGGCCTCGAGCTGCGCATCGGTGCGGCACAGCGCGACGAGCGTCGGTTGCGCGACGAGCGTCGATTGCGCAGCGAGCATCGGGTGCGCAGAGGGCGTCGGCTGCGCGGCCGGCGAGCCGCGTGCGACACGCGCGCGCGGCGGGAGTTCGCGCACGCTGCGCAGCGGCCCGCGCTCGAGCTGCGGCACGAGTTCGGCGACGAGCGCGCGGCGCATCGACTTGAGCTCCGAGACCGGCAGGTGCAGGCCCGCCGCCAGTCCGCTGCGGTCGAGCTCGCCCAGCGCGAACGGAGTGCCGCCGAACGCAGCGAGCTTGTCCGCGAGCAGCGCGTCGTCGAGACCGCGTCCGCTCGCCGTCTGCAGCGCGAGCGCCGAGCTCGCGCTCGCGCGCACGTGGCGCGCGACGCCGCGCAGCCCGCTCGCGCGCACGACGAGCGCTGCGCCGACCGCGCCGGTCACTTCGAGGCGCAGCGGATTGCGCCCGTCGGGCTCGAGCGCGCCGACCGCGTCGTTCGCTTCGTTCGCGAGCACCGGATCGCCGGTGACCCAGACGCGCTGTCCCGGCGCGACGCGCGCGAGATCCGGACCCGGCGTGCCGAAGCGCAGCCGCAGCGCGCCGCGCGACTCGTCGACGCCGAACAGCGGGCCGCCCGGCTCGCCCTTGTCCTCCGGATCGCCGGCGTCGAACACGACGCCGAGCCCGGCGCGCAGCGCGAGCGGCGCGACGTGCGGATCGCGCTGCGCCGGATCCGCGCGCTCGACCTCGACCCAGCCGGGCCCGACGCGCACGACCGTGCCGACGAGCACGCCGCGGTGCTTGGGAAAGCGCCCGTCGACGAGGTGCTGGTGATCGGAGCCGCCGAGGAATCCCGGCGAGAAGCCGCGCGTGTACGAGAGGCTCGCGCGCAGCAGGTCCGCGCGCGCGCGCTCGGGATCGCACGCGTCGCGCTCGAGCCCGTCGAGCCAGTGGCGGTATGCGCCGGTCGCCGTCAGCACGTACTGCGCGTTCTTCTGGCGCCCCTCGATCTTCAGGCCGTGCACGCCGATCGCGGCGAGGTCGCGCACGATCGGCAGTCCGGCGAGATCCTTCGGCGACAGCAGGTACTTCACGTCGCCGAGCTCGCGCCGCTCGCCGTCGACCAGCAGGTCGTACGGCATCCGGCACGACTGCGCGCATTCGCCGCGATTCGCCGAGCGGCCGCTCCACACCGCCGAGGACAGGCACTGCCCGGACCACGCGACGCACAGCGCGCCGTGCACGAAGACCTCGAGCTCGAGCCGCGTGCCGGCGCGGAACGCGCGGATCTCGTCGACCGAGAGCTCGCGCGGGACGACGGCGCGCGTGACGCCGAGGCTCTCGGCGAAGCGCGCGGCTTCGGGGCTCGAGATCGTCATCTGCGTGCTCGCGTGCACTTCGAGTTCGGGGCACAGCCCGCGCGCGAGCAGCGCGACCGCCGGATCCTGCACGATCAGCGCGTCGACGCCGGACGCGGCGGCCGCGCGCACGAGCCGTTCGACGAACGCGAGCTCGCTCTCGAACACGAGCGTGTTCAGCGCGAGGTACGCGCGCGCGCCGGCGCGGTGGATGCGCGCGGTCGTCGCCGCAAGGTTCGCGAGCGAGAAGTTGCCGGCGCGCGCGCGCGCGTTGAAGCCCTCGGCGAGTCCGAAGTACACGGCGTCGGCGCCGGCTTGCAGCGCCGCCGCGAGCGCGGCGGAATCGCCCGCCGGCGCGAGCAGCTCGGGGCGGTGCGCGTCCGGAGGGCTTGAGCTCATCCGGGGCACGGTACCATGAGTCGCGCATGCCGAAGCCCCGGTCGCGCACGCCCCCGCCGCGCACGGCGCAGCCCAAGCTCGGCGCCGAGATCGCGCGCCTGCGCCGGCAGATGGACGAGCTCAACGCCGAGCTCGTCGAATTGCTCCAGCAGCGCGCGCGGCTCGCGCTCGAGATCGGCCGCGCCAAGGCGCTGCGCGCGCTCGGCGCGGAGGATCCGGCGCGCGAGCGGGCGATGCTGCGCCGCGCCGTGTCCTTCGCGCCGCCGGGCTTCGCGCGCCGCGAACTCTCGCACCTCCTGCGCGGCGTGTTCGCCGCGTCGCGCGCACTGATCGTCGCCGATCGCGGCGCGGCGAGCGGTCGGCCCGATCAGCGCCGCCGGAACACGCGGAACACGCGGAACAGCAGCGCCAGCGACGGCACGAGGACCGCGAAGCCGACGATCGAGGCGCCGACGAGGAAGCGCAGCACCGGCTCCGGCGCGCGCGCGCGCTCGAGCACGTAGTCCGGCGGCGCGATGCGGTCGTCGAGCGCGAGGCCCCAGGCGACGACGACGGCGGTCGCGAGCGCGCACGCGAGCATCCGCGCGAGGCCGTAGCGCCGCGCGCGCAGCGCCGCCAGCGCCGCGAAGCCGCACAGCGGCGCCGCGGCGATCGCGCTCGCGAGCCACGGGCGCTGCCAGCTCAGCACGAGCCGCGGCGCCTCGCTGCGCGCGAGCGCGAGCGAGACGACCGACAGCACGCCGGCCGCGACGAGCGCCGCGCTCGCGCGCGCGCGGAACGCGTCGGCGAGCGCCGCCTCGCTCGCCGCGTACGCAAGGAACACCGCCGCGAGCAGCGCGCACAGCGCGACGACGAACAGCCCACTCGCGATCGGGAACGCCGCGAGCTGCGCGTCCTCGAGCGGTCGGTCGCGCAGCAGCAGCGCGCCCATCAGCCCGAGCAAGAACGGGCACGCGACACTGGCGGCCGAGAACAACCCGCCCCAGCGGCGCGCGCGCGCGCGATCGAGGTCGTAGTGGCGGAACGTGAACGCGGCGCCGCGCAGCACGATGCCGATCGCGTAGCAGGTCAGCGCGCCGAACAGGCCCGTCGCGATCGCCGCGAAGGCGCCGGGGAACGCCGAGAACAGCAGCACGAGCACGAACACGAACCACACGTGGTTCGCCTCCCAGACCGGACCGA
>SCVU01000338.1 GCA_004296785.1 Planctomycetota bacterium | reverse complement strand
GCGCTCGCGCGCACCAGATTGACGGTCAGCGCCGTGCCGGCGTCGACGCTCACGCAATCGCCCCCGAAGCGCGCCCAGGCCGCGCACGCGCCGTAGATGCGATCGCGACCGGTGCGCTCGGGCTCGCTCGTCGCGATCCGCAGGAGCGGCGTCGGGTTCACGCGCAGCCCGCGCGCGCAGCGCGGCGCGAGCGCGCGCTCGACCAGCGCTTCGACTTCCGGCGCGGCGACCGAGGAGAGCGCGCCGAGCTCGGCGCGCCACTCGGGCCCGAGCTGTGCGAGCGCGCGTTCCAGCCCCGCTCCGACATCGAACGCGCACTGCGCGCAGAGCTCGATCGCGGGCGCGCTCGACACGCGCAGCGGCTCGCCGATGGAAACGTGCGGCGCCGCGGCCGCGAGCGCGAGGTTCGGCGCGCCCGACGCGAGCGCGAGCTTGAGCCGCGAGTTGCCGAGATCGGCGAGCAGCAGCGCGGTGGCCACGACGTGCGCAGCCGCGGCGCGGCTACTTGCCCGGTTCCTTGTACGTGATCGTCTTCGTCTTCCCGAGGTTCTCGACGACGACCTCCCACGTGTCGTACTGGTCGTCGTGCGTCTTCGCGAAGTTGATGCCTTCCTGGACGCTGTTCACCGGGTGGCCGTTGACGCTCTTGATCACGTCGCCGCTCTTCGCGCCGAGCTTCTCCGCCATCGAGCCGGGCTTCACTTCCTTGAGCTCGATGCCGTCGTAGCGACCCGTGGCCGGATCGCGGTGCTGCCCGTGCCGGATCTCCTCCGACAGGATGCGCGTGAAGTTCTTCTCGATGTACTCCTGATCCTTCACACCGAGCTGGTACTGGTTCGGCGCGTACTGGACCGAGTACTCGGGCGCGAACGGCTTGGGGTTCGGGTTCTTGACGATCAGCCCGGCCTTCTTCGCGACCGCGGCCTGGCCGTCGCCGACCTTCACGATGCCGGGGCCCTTGTACTGCGGAGGCTCGACCGCTTCCTTCTCGCGCGCCGCGTCGGCGAATGCGAACACGACGTGCTCCTCCTCCACCGACTCGACCGTCACGTAGTCGTGCGGCGCGGGCAACTTGTCACCGACCGCGAGGCGCGCGTCCTGCGTCTTCTTCTTCGTGTTGACGAGCGACGGATCCTTGTACGTGACCCAGCACGTGCTCGCCTTCGCGTCGTCCTTGTCGACCTGGATGTAGATCACGCGCAAGAGCTCGGCGACCGGCTTGGCGGGCGGCTTCTCCGGCTTGCCGTCGTCCGTCTTCGGCGCTTCCTTGACGGGCGGTTTCCCGGTCCAGTCGAGCTTCTGCCAGTGCGCGCGCACGTTGTCGTACGACACGATCTCGTCGCGCGGCGGAGGCGGCTCCTTCACGCTGTCGAGCAGCGCCTGGACCTTCTCCTTCTCGAACACCTTGTCCGAGTTGATCTCGCGGTACCCCTTGTAGACGTACGCGGCGAGGCCCGCTCCCAGCACGCCGGCCAGGACCCAGCTCGCCAACTTCAGCTGCGACAACATCATGGGAAGGGCTCCAGGATAGCCGCGAGGCCGGCCCGAGAGCGAGCCGGCCCCGTGCGGAGGCATCCGAAGCGCAGCGGACGCGCGGCCGGCGGGTTCCTTCCCGCCGATCCCGCGCCGCGCGCTCAGCCCATCCGCAGCTTGCCGCGCTCGCCGACGTTGCCGTTCTTGAACCCGCGCAGCGCGAGCATCAGCTCCTCGGGGCGGTCGCTCGCGCTCATCGCGACGTCGACCTCGATCAGGCCCTGTTCGACCAGCGCGCGCAGCGACTGGTTGAACGACAGGAGCCCCGGCTCGGTGCCCGAGTCGACGGCGCGCCCGATCTCGAGCGTGTTGCCCTTCTCGAGCAGCTCGCGCACGCGCGGCGTCGACGTCATCAGTTCGATCGCCGGCACCATGCCGCGGCCCTGCGAGCGCGGCACGAGGCGCTGCGACAGCACGCCCGCGAGGTTGCCCGCGAGGCGGATGCAGATCTGCTTGTGCTGCTCCGACGGGAAGAAGCCGAGGATGCGGTCCAGCGTCTGGCCCGCGTTGACCGTGTGCAGCGTCGACATCACGAGGTGGCCCGTCTCGGTCGCGTCGAGCGCGGCCGACACGGTCTCCGCATCGCGCATTTCGCCGATCAGGATCACGTCGGGGCTCTGGCGCAGCGAGTGGCGCAGGCCTTCGGCGAAGCTGCCGCAGTCGATGCCGATCTCGCGCTGGCTGATCACGCAGCGCTCCTCGGTGAACATCATCTCGATCGGGTCCTCGAGCGTGACCACGTGGCGCTCCGCGTGGCGATTCATGTACTGGATCATCGCGGCGAGCGTCGTCGACTTGCCCGAGCCCGCGATGCCGGTGACGAGGATGATGCCGCGCTTGCGCATCGCGAGGCGCTTGAGCTCCGCGCTCGGCAGGCACAGCTTCTCGATGTCGGGCGCCTCGTTCGCGATGCGGCGCAGCACGAGCGCGGGCTCGCCGAGCTGGCGGTACGCGTTCAAGCGGAAGCGGCCGAGGCCGTCGAGCGCGAGAGCGGTGTCGACCGCGCCGCGTTCGCGCCACACGTCGACCATGCGCTTGCCGAGCGTGCCTTCGAGCAGCTCGAGCATCGCGCCCGCGCCGGGCACGCGGCCCGACAGGTGCTGGATCTTGCCGTCGATGCGGCAGCACGGGCGGCCGCTCGCGCGCAGGATCAGGTCGCTGGCCTTCGTCTCGACCATCGCGAGGATCCACGACTCGAGCAGTTGGCGCGGCGTCAGGTTCGCAATCGGCGCCTGCGGCAGCGCGGCCGGCGGCTCGACGGCGCCGTCCGCGGCGACCTCGGCCGTGCCGTCGGCGGCGGCTTCGGGCGCGAGTTCGGCCGCGACCTCCGCGGGCAGCTCGACCGGGATCTCCGGCAGCGGCTCGGTGGTCTCCTCGA
>SCVU01000337.1 GCA_004296785.1 Planctomycetota bacterium | reverse complement strand
TGCGAACGCAGACGGCTACGCCGACCTCCTGTACGCGGAGTCCGCGGCGCAGCGGCCGCGCCTTGCGTTCGGCGACGGCAGCGCGCAGTTCACGCAGTCGATCGCGCGCGCCGGTGCCGACGATCTCGCAGCGTCCGTCCGCGTCGAGATCGCCGAGCGCGAAGCGGACGAGGCCGACGCTCTCGGCGAGCGCGATCGACTGCGTGAACTGCGCGCTGCCGTCGCCGAACGCAAGGCGCGGCCGCTGCGCCGCGGACTCCGCGTACAGGAGGTCGGCGTAGCCGTCTGCGTTCGCATCGAACAGCACGGGCGCATCGCCGCCGCCCGGCAGCGCGAACGGCTGCGCCGCGAGGAACCCGCCCGTCGTGTCGTTCTGCGCGACCCACACGCCGTTCGCGCCCGTCGCGGTCGCGACGAGGTCGAGCTTGTTGTCCTGGTCGAGGTGGCCGGCGGTGAAATCGAGCAGCGGCGCGCCGAACGCGACGCTGGTCGGCGCGCCGAACGCGCCGGCGCCCGCGCCCTTGGCGATGCCGATCGACGCCGTCCCGCGGTCGAGCCCGACGAGATCGGGGATCCCGTTGAGATCGACGTCGGCGATCGCGACGCGCTCGCACTGGACCGCGCCGAGCGCGATCGTCGTCGCCGCCGCGAGCGTGCCGTCGCCGTTGCCCGCGAAGACGCGCGCGCCGCCGAAATCGCTCGTCACGACGTCGAGGCGGCCGTCCTGGTTCACGTCGCCGAGCGCGAGCGCCGTCACGAGGCTCGAACCGCCGGCGTCGAAGGCGGGCGCGAACGCGCCGGGCCCGCTCGACAGCAGCACCTGCATCCCGCCGGTCGCGTCGAGGTGCACGAGATCGGCGCGCCCGCTGCCGTCGAGATCGCCCGCTGCGATCCGCGCGCCCGGGTCGGGGACCGTCAGCGACAGCGCCGGCAGCTGCGCGCCGAGGCCGTTGCCGGCGTACACGTACACGAGCGTCGACGAGGTCGTCGTCGCGATGTCGGCGGCGCCGTCGAGGTTCCAATCGACGCACGCGACGTCGCCCTGCGCGGCGAACGGCGAGAGCGGGAAGTCGACGTCCGCGAAGTCGCGCGCGCCGAGGTTCGTGTGGATCGACGCGCGGCCGCTCGGGCCGAGGGCGACCGCGACGTCGAGCTCGCCGTCGCCGTTGCAGTCGCCGAGCGCGAGGTCGACCGCGCCGGGGAAGCCGACGCCGTGGTGCTTGCCGATGCCGCTCGATCCGCCCGCTCCGCCCCACAGCACGTTGAACGCGGTGAGCGCGACCGAGCTCTGCGCGCTCGCGACGTCGGGCCAGCCGTCGCCGTCGAGGTCCGCGACGCCGAGGCCGATGCCGCTCTCGCCGATGTTCGTCGCGACGACCGGTCCGAACGCGCCGCTGCCGTCGCTCGCGGACGTGTAGACGAAGAACGCGTACTGCGTCGCCGCGACGAGGTCCGCGTCGCCGTCCTGGTCGAGGTCGGCGAGCGCGATCCGGCCCGCCTGCACGTTGGCCGGGCCGAACGGGTTCGAAGCGATCTCCAGCGCGAATCCGCCGCCGCTCGCGCCGCGCCGCACGCGCAGCGGTGGAGCGGGCTGGCTCGGGTCGCCGTCGCGCGCGCTCGCGAAGTCGGCGAAGCCGTCGCCGTCGACGTCGCCGACCGCGGCCATCGACGGCGCCTCGGGCAGCGCGAGCTGCTGCAGCGCGCCGAGTGCGCCGCCGCCGGCTCCGATCCACCAGCCCAGCGCCGGTGCCGCGCTCGAGCTCGCGCAGAAGTCGACGTCGCCGTCGAGCTCGAGGTCGGCTGCGAACAGTGCGCTCGGGCTCGCCAGCGCGGCGGTCGAGCTCGCGACGGCGAGGTTGCCGGCGCCGTCGTTGGCGAGGCGCACGAGCACGTCCGGCGTCGCCGCGAGCACGGCCGCGTCGACGTCGCCGTCGGCGTCGTAGTCGGCGAGCGCGAATGCCGCGCCTTGGTCCGGCAGCGCGACCGCGACGCCCGCGGCGTACGCGCCGCCGCCGAGCGCCTGCGCGACCGCGAGCGCCGCGGCGTCCGCGCGCAGCGCGACGAGGTCGCCGTCGCCGTCGCCGTCGAGGTCGGCGCACAGCAGCGCGCGCGGCGCGCCGCCGAGGTCGGCGGCCGCGGGCGCGTAGAGCAGCGGGCTCTGCGCGGCGAGCGCGGCCGCGCCGAGCGCGGCGGCGACGGCGGGTCCGACGCGCGTCGGGGACAGCGCGGCGAGCAGGGCGGAGCGACCCATGGATCCAGCCTAACCCTGCGCGCGCGCGCCGAATGGGAATTCCCTACCGGCGCGAGGAATCCCGCAGACCGGCGCTTGCTCGGAGGTACGATGGATCGGCTTCTCTTTCCGACCCGCGGCCCCCAAGGACGCCGGAACCTCGGCCCGGTGCCGACCGTCCTGCGTGGTTGGAGCAACTTCCCTCGTCTTCCATCCTGACCCTCGCCAACTGATGAAAACGTCCTTCCTCCTCGCGCTTCCCGCGCTCGCCGTCGGGCTCGCGTCGCGCGACTTCGCCCAAGCCAACCAGGTAGCCGGCCGCGACGTGCAGCTCTTCTCGCTGTCGACGCTGACGGCGATGGGGCGCACCGGCGCATTCCCGAACGGGAACAACGGCGTCGCCATGAGCACGACCTCGTGCAACACCGGCACCGGCAACATCCCGTGGAACCAGGCGATGTCCGAGACGCACCCGATGATCTCCTTCATCGTCGCGCGCCGCGAAGTCGGTGACACCCGCATCACGCAGATCTCCGACCGCTCGTTCATCAAGCACGGGTTCTTCGCGACGAACTCGCCGGGCTGCGGCACGTGCCAGCACCCCGGCAGCGGCTCGCAGCTCGGCGTCGGCTGCTCGGACACCTACGGCACGACGAACAACGGCGACAACTTCTGGCTCGGCCCGCCCGACGAGTTCGATCCGTGGCTCGGCACGTGGGAGGCGACCTGCTCGCACTTCGACAAGGGCGAGCCGCCGGTCGCGCCCGCGCAGCAGTGCGACGGCCTGCGCAGTCTGACCACCGGGCAGGCGACGGCCCTCGGTCCGGTCGGCCACCGGATCAACGTGCTCGATTCGGCGTTCAACACGGCCGCGGCGGGCTGGGCCTACCAGGCGCAGTACAACGTCGTCGGCGAGCCTGAGCTCGAGCGCGACAACAACACCGCCTGGCGCTCGTTCACGCCGACGTGGAGCGCCGCGCAGAACCGCTGGAACTTCGCCCAGCCGGCCGGCACGACGTACAACTCGATCCTGTCCGCGTGGCCGGGCGCGACGCTCGTCGACGCGATCAACGGCGGCGACGACGGCCGCGTGTACGTCGCGTTCAAGGTCACCGGGCCGGTCAACGGGCTGTACCACTACGAGTACGCGGTGCACAACCGCGACAATCACCGCGGCATCGACGCGTTCCGGCTGCCGATCTGCCCGAGCGCGCACATCGTCAACGTCGGGTTCCACGACGTCGACCAGAACGCCGGCAACGCGTGGACGTTCGCGAACAACGGCAACGAGATCGCGTGGACGACGGACTCGAATCCGCTGAACTGGAACTCGTTCTTCAACTTCTGGTTCGACTCCGACGCGGCGCCGCAGTTCTCGACGTGCCTGCTCGACCAGGACAAGCAGGGCGCCGGGCTCGCGCAGCTCTCGGCCTCGGTGCGCACGCCGCAGACGGTGTTCAACGTGTACCTCGGCGACGGCTGCAGCAACACGGCGCCGCCGGTGCTCTTCGCGACGGGCACGCCGGCCGCCGCGACGATCCCGAACGCCACGTTCGGCTTCCAATCGAACGGCAACACGGTGCTCTCGCCGGTCACGCTGTTCTACGGCGGCATCCCGGGCACGCAGAACTTCGGCGGCGCGTGCAACGTGTACATGGGCGGCTGGCTCGGCACCGGCATCACGGTGTGGAGCACGGCGATCGCGGATGCGTTCGGCAACGCGAACTTCGCGGTCGCGGTGCCCAATGACCCGGGCCTGGAAGGCCTCGAGTTCCGCTTCCAGTCGCTGGGCTTCAACGGCGGCGGCGGTCCGCTGTTCGGCTCGTTCGACCTGTCGAACGGGTTGAACGTGCGCATCGGCAACGCGATTCCGAACTGCCCGTAGCGACGGGTTCGACGGCGCGCCCGAGGCGCGCACGGATCGACCTGAAACCGGCGGCCGCGCACAGAGCGATCTGTGCGCGGCCGCCGGTGCTTTGGAGGGAAGCGCTAGAAGTTCGCGTCGGCTAGAAGCTCGCGTCGAGCAGCACGACCGAGGCCGGCGCGCCGAGCGTCGCCGTCAGCGTCACAGGGTCGAGCGCGACCGCCTGCGCGCGCACCAGCGCCGCCTCGACGCCGGCGCCGAGGTCGAGCGGCGTGAACGGCACCGCGATCGCGCCGCTCGCCGGAAGCGCGCCCAGCGGCAGCAGCACGACCGGCGGCGCGAGCGCGAGCACGCCGACCAGTCCCGCGAGCTCGAGCTGCGCGGGCGCGCCCGCGTACGCGAGCCACGCGATCGAGCCCGGGGCGCCGCTGACGCCCGCGTGCGCGGACTCGAGCTCGCGCAGCGGGCTCGGCAGCGCGAGGCCGACCGCCCGGCCCGCGAGCGCGGCGTACTGCGCTCCGCCGAGCACGCGCACCGCGAGGCCCGGCGCGCCGGGCGAGCAGGGTCCGCTCGAGTCCCAGCCCCCGGGGCCGGCGTTGCCGGCGACCAGCGTGCAGTCGAGCGTCTCGGCGCTCGCCGTCGCGCCTTCGACGCGCAATCCGTCGCCGCCGCTGCCGCCGCTGCCGCACGAGCCGAAGAATCCGCCGTCGCCGCCGAACCCACCGTAGCCGCCCGCCAGCTTCGAGCCCGCGATGTGCGCGCTGCCGCCGATCATGTGGAGCCCGTGCGCGCCCGCGCCGCCGGGCGACGAGTCCGTGTCGGTGTTGCTGCCGCCGTGGCCGCCGCGCAGATCGCAGCCGTGCACGGCGATCTGGCTGTTCGTCGCGCGCACCGCGGACGCGCCCCAGCCCGGGTTCGGCGTGACGAACTCGTCGTCGAGGTCGCTGCCGCTGCTGCCGCGCACGACGAGCGCTGCGAGCACGACCGACGCGGCGTTCTCGATCTCGAGCGCGAGCGCGCCGGCGGCGCCCGACGGGAACGCATAGGTGCCGACCGTCGCGTAGCCGCCCTCAATCGTCGCCCCCTCGACCCACACGCTGCCCGCGCAGTTCTTGATCACGAGCGCCTCGGTCGCGAGCGTCGCCGCCTGCGCATCCGCGCTCGAGCCGTGCAGGGCGCCGAGCCCGCGCAGCACGACGTGCTGCGACGCGGCGAGGCCGCGGACCGACGAGCCGCCGCCGACCGCGATCGACGCGTCCTTCTCGCCGACGATCGCGAGCGCTTTGGCGAACACGTGGAACCCCGCGTAGTCGCCTTCCTTGACGAGCACCGTGTCGCCGTCGGCGGCCGCCTCGATCGCGGCCTGGATCGACGTGAAGTCGACGCCCGCGCCGCCGTCGTCGTCGACGATCCAGACCTGACCGGCGTGGGCGAGGGGGGCCGCGGAGCAGAGCGTGAACGCGCAAACGAGCGTCGAGCGCATGGACATCCTCCTGAGGACGGGTGGGGCGTCCGATTCAGTCTCGCGCGGATCGCAGCGCCGTCAAGGCGTCGCGCGCGGCCGCGAGATCGGGCCGCAGCTCGAGCGCGCGCTCGAGCACCGCGGCGGCGCGCTCGCGCTGGCGCGCCGCGAACGCGCTGATCCGCGCGACCGGCACGTCCTCGCGCGCGACGGCCGTCGCCAGGCGCGCCGTCGCGCCCGCGCTGTCGCGCCGCTCGAGCAGCGCGAGCAGCACGTCGGCGGCCGCGCCGAAGCGCTCGTCGGTGGCGAGCATGGCGGCGAGCGCGAAGTGCGGGGTCTCCCACTGCGGCTCGCGCTCGCACGCCGCGCGCAAATCGCGCTCGGCCTGTGCGCGGCGCCCGAGCTCGATCTCGGCCTGCCCGCGCTTGTTCAGCAGCGCCGCGTTCGCGAACAGCCCCGCGCGCTCGGCGCGATCGAGCTCCTCGACCGCGCGCTCGAGCTCGCGCGCGCGCGGCTGGCTGCCGCGCTGGAGCTTCGCCGCGCGCTCGAGCGCGCGCGTGCCGGCGCGCTCGTGGCCGTTGACCCAGCCCGCGTGCGCGGTGAACGCGGCGAGCGCCGCGCAGCACGCGAGCCCGACGCCGCCGCTCGCCGTGAAGCGGCCGTCGCGCTTCCACTGCGCGTGCTGGAAGCGCAGCTCGCGCCGCGCGAGCGCGCGCGCGCCGAGCACGCACGCGAGCGCCGTCGCGACGGCAAGCCCGATCGCGAGTAGGAACGGCACCGCGCCGTACAGCCCGCGGAACGCGAACAGCGCGCCGGCGAACAACGCGGCGAGCGCGAGTTCCTCCGGCCAGCTGAAGTCCCACGTGCGCTTGGTCGCGACGCGCGCGGGCAGCGCCGGAGCCGCGCGCTCGACCGATTTGGCGAAGCCGAAGTACAGCGCATCCTTCGGGCACGCGCTGACGCAGTCCATGCACTTCATGCAGCCGGAGTCGACGACCTCGCCGTAGCGCGCGACTTCCTCGTGCACGCGCACGTTGCTCGTGCACACCGCCGTGCAGTGCCCGCAGCCCTCGCACGCGTCGGTCACGCGGATGCGCCCGGGCGCCGCGCGGTCGACGAGCCCGAAGATCGCGCCGTACGGACAGCCGTACGTGCAGAAGCCCTTCGCGCCGAGCCACCAGACGAGCAGTGCGCCGTCGACGAGCAGCGTCAGCGCCGCCATCCCGGGACCGGGGAAGCGCTCCCACAAATCGTTCGTCGCGAGGTGCCACGCGAGCTCGGGCGCGGGCTTGTCGGCGAGCCAGCGCGCGACCGTCGGCGCGACGAACATGTCGATCGCCGCGTACGCGGGCACGAGCATCAAGAGGCGCGAGCGGATCGGCCGCGGGCGCAGCTTGAACTTCGCGAGCAGCCACGCGGCGGCGTCCTGGTACGCGACGAGGTGGCAGACCCAGCCGCAGAAGAAGCGGCCGACGACGAGCGTCAGCAGGATCGCGCCGACGAACAGCAGGA
>SCVU01000336.1 GCA_004296785.1 Planctomycetota bacterium | reverse complement strand
CGATCGCGATCAATTCCGTGACGCCGGCGGCGCCGCCGAGCCTCGCGGACGGCCCGAACATGATCACGATCCACGGCTGCAACCTCGCGCCGACGACGACGCTGAAGTTGAACGGCGTGACGACGACGGTCTCGTGGACGAACGTCAGCTCGCACACGCGCTCGTTCGTGCTGCCGCCTTGGCCGCAGCTCGGGCCGCTCGCGATCGAGCTCACCAACGCGAACGGGACGGCCAGCACGACGGTTCCGATCGTCGCGCCCGCGCCGCTGATCCGTTTCGGCGCGACGGCTGCGACGCTCACGAGCTTCATCGTCGGCGTGCCGGCGCAGCCGTACGTCGGCGGCGCAGCGGGCGACGTCGCGTTCGTCGCGATCTCGGGCTCGCTGCAGCCGTCGTACGCGCCGGGCATCGTCGACCTCGCGATCGGCAACGGCTTCTTCGACTTCTTCCTAGCGACCGCGCAGCCGGTGCCCGCGCAGGGTTGGTTCCAACCGACCTACGTGTTCGCGCCGGGCCTGCCGGCCGGAACGCCGCTGCACTTCCAGGCCGCGTTCTTCCACACGTCGACCGGGTTGCTGCCGCTGGCGGTCTCGCCGGTCACGAGCGGCGTCATCTTCTGATCGAGCGCGTGCCGCGCGCTCGAGCATCGCTCGATGCGCGCGGCATGCGATTCGCAACTCACGAACGCGGGATCGCGGAACCAGGCACGGTCGTGATCCAGCTCAGCCGCGCGACGTAGTGCGGCTGATTTCGTTTCAGCCCCACCACGTCGCGCGGCTGAGCAGTGCTCATGCTGCTGGGCCGCGCGACGTAGTGCGGCTGATTTCGTTTCTAGCGGACTCGATCATCCGCTCCGCGTAGTCGATCCCATCCGGCGTCCGCGAGCCGTGCCACGACAAGTACTCGCCGTCGGCGATCGCGAAGCGCGCGCGCGCGAGTCCCGTGAGTTCGGAGAGCTCATCCGCGTGCTTGTCCTGGAACGGAAACGGTTCCGTGCACAGGAGGACGAGCTCGGGTCGCGCGCGCGCAAGCTCATCCGGCGTGAACTCCGGGTAACGCTCGCTCGCGTCCGCGAACACGTTCTCCCCGCCCGCTTGCGCGAGCAGCTCGCTCGCGAACGTGTCGCGATTGCAGCTCATCCACGGCTTGCGCCAGATCAGGTACGCGAAGCGCACGCGCGGTCGGCTCGCCGCTGCGGCGAGCACGCGCTCGCGCCGCCGCTCGATCTCGCGCGCGATCCGCTCGCCCTCCGCGGGCCGCTCGAGCGCCGCGGCGATCGACCGCACCATTGCCGCGGTGCCGGGCACGTCGCGCGGGAAGCTCGCATGGCAGCGCACGCCCGCCGCGGCGAGTGCGTCGGCATCCTCGCGGCGGTTCTCCTCCTCGTTCAGCAGCACGAGATCGGGCGCGAGCTCGACGATGCGCGCGACCGCGGGGCTCTTCGTGCCGCCGACCTTCTCGATCGCGTCGACCGCGGGCTTGGGGTGCACGCACCAGTCGGTCACGCCGACCAGCTCGGCACCGCGGCCGAGGTCGAACACGAGCTCGGTCAGGCTCGGACAGAGCGAGACGATGCGCATCGGTCCAGGCTAGCCGCTCCACGGCCGCAGGCGCCACGCCCAGCGCGGCACCGCGGCGCGGTAGCGCGCGTAGCTCGCGCCGAACGCGCGCGCGAGCGCGGGCTCCTCGTGCTGCGTGACGAACGCGTGCCAGACCGCGGCGACGATCACGAGCCAGGCGATGCATCCGCCCGACTCGTAGAGCAGCGACTGGGCGGCGACGAGCGAGCCCATCGCCCAGTACATCGGGTTGCGCGTATGCCGGTAGGGTCCACGCGACACGAACTCGGTCGGCGGCGCCAGCGGGAACGGCGTGCCGCGGCCGTGCACGGCGAAGTCGGTCGCGCAGCGCAGGTACATCGCGAGCCCGAGCACGCCGAGCGGCCAGCCGGCGTGGCGCATTGCGCCGAGCTCGAGCGGCCATGGCTCGAAGCGCGTCGCGACCAGCCACGGCACGAGCCCGATCAGCGTGCCCGGGACGAGCAACGTGAACAGCACTGTCGCCGCGCCGGGGTACCGCACGGCGCTCGAGTCTACTGCTATCGTGTCGCGCGATGAGACCCGCCGACGACCTCTGCGCGCTGCTCGCGCACTACGCTTGGATCGACGCGCTGCTCGCCCAGGCACCGGCGGCGCTGCGCACGGCCGCGCCCGCGGTGTCGGGCTGGGACGCCGAGCACCACGTCGCGCACGTCGCGCTCGCCAACGAGCTCGTGCTGCGCAACCTGCACAGCCTCGCGGCCGGCACCGGCGCGCTCGTGCAGCGCGGCGGCGAGCCGATCCCAGAGGCGCACGCGCTGATGGCGAGCGGCGTGATCCCGCGCGGTCGCGCGCAGTCGCCGCGGATGGTGCGGCCGCCCGAGCGCGTCGATCCCGGGCTGCTCGCGCAGTGGCTCGCCGAGGCGCGCGCGGGCTACGCGACGCTCGATCCGGCCTCGATCGTCGCGAGCGAGTTCAAGGTGCCGCACCAGTTGCTCGGACCGCTCGATGCGGTGCAGTGGCTGCGCTTCGGCGCGGTGCACACGCGCCACCACTTGGTGATCGCGCGCGAGGTGCTCGCGGCGCAGGGCGTCGCGATGCCGGAGCTCAGAGCACCGACAGCGTCTGCGGATTGCTGAGCATCAGCCCCGCGCCGCTCGCGCTGATTCCCTGCAGGTGAACGACGATCGGGGCCGGCAGCCCCGTCGGCGTCGGGAAGGCGAACGAGTGCTGGCCGCTCGGGCCGAGCACGACGCCGGCGAGCAGCACGCTGGTGTGCGGGAAGATCCACAGCGGCGCGCTGAAGCCGGACAGCGTGAGCCCGGGTGCCGCGACGCCCGACGCGAAGAGCACGAACGCCGAATGCGGCTCCGCGTGGAGGTCGAGGATCGCGCTGCCGCCTCCGGGAATCGCCGCGCTGGGAGCCGACAGGGTCGCTGCGGCAACCGGAAGCGTGATCGACGTCGAGCCGGGCTGGAGCAAGAGATCCGCGGCCGCGCCGCCCGCACCGATGCCACCGCTGAGCTGTGCGGCGGGATCCAACTCGAGCGTGCTCCCGCTCACGATCATCCCGACGCCGCCGACGCTGAACGGCGCATCGCCGCCGCGCAGCAGCGTCGAAGCGCCGTGCACGAGGACTGGCTGCGAGCTGCTGACGAACACGGCCGCTGCACCCTGCGGCGTCGCGCCGGCCTGACCGCCGCCGAACACCTGGACGTCGTCGAGCGCGAAGCGCGAGTTCGGGTTCGACGAGATCAACCGCAATCCGCTCGCCGGCGCCACGCCCGGAAGCGCACTCGAGCCACCGCGTACCGTGCTGGTCGAGATCGCGAGCGTGCAATCCATTGCGTCCAGGCCTTCGGCGCACTTCTGCCAGACCCAGGAGGGGCCGAAGAAGGCTTGCTCTCCTTCCAGCGCGCTGCGCTGGACGCGCAGATCCGCGCAGTCGAACGCCTCGAGCCCGATCGTGAAGAGCGCGACGGAGCCGGAGGACGGTCGGCACAGGATGTCGTCGAGCACGACGGTTCCCGCGCACGACGTGATCGTCAACTGTCCCTGCTCCACCGGCGATACTTGCCCCGAGACGACCTGCATGTACCCACTGCCGCGGAACTCGAAGCCCGAGATGAACGTCTCGGTGAGCGCCGGCAGGTCTGAGATCGAGTTCGTGAAGCTCGACTCCGTCAACGAGAACTCGAGCACCGGCAACGCCGCCGGCCACGCGCCGACGACGACTTGTCCGGATCCGGCGCCGATCAGGCGCAGCGGCTTCGTCAACGCGATGCGCGAGTAGGAGCCGGCTTGTACGAGGATCGTGTCGCCCGGTTGAGCGGCGTTGATCGCGTGCTGGATCTGCTGAAACTGCGCGCCGCTGCCCGCGGGTCCGACGTGCAGGACGCCGGCGAAGCACGGCAGGGCGAGCGAGGTGGATGCGAGTGCGAGGCTGGTGATGCGGAGTGCGTGCACGGCGGAAACTCTCATCGTCGTTGGCGCTGCGAGACGCGACAGTGGACTGTTGGCGCCGCGAGACGCGGCGCGGCCTCCAGCCTAGTCAGTTTTCGGCCGAGCGGGAGTCCGTCGCGCGATAGCCGCGCTCGGCGCGCTCGAGCCGTCCGCTCGCGACGAGCGGATCGTGGTAGTACAGGCACGTCCAGCGCTCGTCCGCCGCGCGCGCGAGCCAGTGCGAGCGCACGTCGTAGCTCTTCTGCTGGTCGACGTCGAACGCCATCACGTAGGCGGGCTGCACGTGGTGCGAGGTCGGCACGACGTCGGACCAGAAGATCGCGCCGTCGCTCCCCTCCCCGATCGTCACCACGCTCACGCCTTCCGAATGTCCGCCGAGCTCGTGCAGCACGAGGCCCGGCAGGATCTCGGCGCGGCCACTCGTGAGCTCGAGCAGGCCCGCATCGGCGATCGCGTCGACGTCTTCGCGCCGGTACGAGGCCCGTCGCGCGCCGCCGCCCGCGCGCGTCACGCGTGCCTCGCTCGCCGGCAGGAAGTGGCGCGCGCGCGGGAACGTCGGGACGAGCCGGCCAGCGCGCTCGGTCACTTGCGCGCCGATGTGATCCCAGTGCGCGTGCGTGCCGACGACGTGCGTGACGTCCTCGGGCGCGAGGCCGTGCGCGGCGAGTTCCGCGACGACGCCGGGGCCGGGGCGGATGCCGTAGCGCGCGGCGAGCTTCGCGTCCCAGCGCGCGCCGACGCCGGGTTCGATCACGACGACCGCGTCGGCGCGGCGCGCGAGCCACGCGCGGCACACTAGGTCGATCGTGTTGTCGTCGTGCGGCGGCGTGAGCGGGCGCCAGATCGATGCGGGGACGACGCCCCACATCGCGCCGCCGTCGAGGCGCAGCGAGCCGTCGACGAGCGGATCGAGCCGCCAGTCGCCGGCCCGCAAGCCCGCGTTCACTTCCGGCCGATCACGCTGCGCGCGATGATCATCCGCTGCACTTCGCTCGTCCCCTCGCCGATCGTGCAGAGCTTCGCGTCGCGCCACATCCGTTCGACCGGGTACTCGCGCGAATACCCGTAGCCGCCGTAGATCTGGATCGCGTCGTACGTGCAGCGCATCGCGAGCTCCGACGTGTAGAGCTTCGCCATCGACGCTTCCTTGCCGTACGGCTGGCCCGCGTCCTTCAGCCGCGCCGCGTGGTAGACGAGGTGCTGGCCGATCTCGCACTCCATCGCCATGTTCGCCAGCTTGAAACCGACCGCCTGCTGGTCGCTGAGCTTCTTGCCGAACGCCTCGCGCTCCTGCGCGTACTTCAGCGCGCACTCGTACGCGCCTTCCGCAATGCCGAGCCCGAGCGCGCCGATCGAGATGCGCCCGCCCTCGAGCGTCTTCATGAACGTCTTGAAGCCCTCGCCCTCGGGGCCGAGCAGGTGATCGCGCGGAATGCGCGCGTCCTCGAACACGAGGCTCGCCCAGTCGGAGCCGCGCATGCCGAGCTTCTTCTCACCCTTCTCGAGGTGATACCCGTTCGTGCCGCGCGGCACGACGAACGCGCTGATGCCCTTCGGCCCGAGCGACTTGTCCGTCACCGCCGTGATGATCACGGTGCCCGCGTAGTTCGCGTTCGTGCAGAAGCACTTGCGCCCGTTCAGCACGTACGAATCGCCGTCGAGCACCGCCGTCGTGCGCGTGCCGCCCGAGTCGGAGCCCGCGCCGGGCTCGGTCAGTCCGTACGCGCCCATGTACTCGCCGGCGACCAGCTTCGGCACGTACGCGTTGCGCAGCTTCTCGCCGCCCCACGCGTAGATCGGATACGTGCCGAGCGAGACGTGCGCGGCGAGCGTGAGGCCCGTCGACCCGCACACCTTGCTGAGCTCCTCGACCGCGAGGCAGTACGCGAGCGTGCCCTGGTTCGTGCCGCCCAGTTCCTCGGGGAACGGAATGCCGGGCAGGCCGAGCTCGACGATCTTCTTCCAGGTCTCGACCGGGAAGCGGTGGTTCTCGTCGATCTCGTGCGCGATCGGCGCGACTTCCGCGCGCGCGAAGTCGCGCACCATGTCGCGGATCGCGACCTGGTCCTCGGTGAGATCGAGGCCGTGCTTCAGGTCGGGCAGCGTGTAGCTCGTGTGCGTGGCGGTTCCCATGAGTGCGTGAGCGAGTCGTGCGTGTGCGAGTCGTGTGCGAGTGTTCGGTAGGTTCGGCGCGCGCGCTCAGTCGAGCTCGACGCGCCACGCGCCGGCGCGACGCGGCGTCTTCTCGCCGTTGTCGATCTCGCCGTTGTCGCTGTCGCGGTAGAAGTGCTCGCTCTTGCCGTTGCCGACCCAGTCGATCAGCGCGCGGCGCGAGAACTTCCACTCGCGGCCGATCTTGCGCGCCGGGATGCTCTGCGAGTGCAGCACCTTGTTGAAGGTCTTCACCGAGACGCCGAGCAACTCGGCGGCCTCGTCGATGTTCAGGATCTCTCGCGGTTCGTCGGTCATCGCTGGTCTCCTCTCGCCGCTGCTCCCTGCGCTGCCTCGGTGGCGAAGCGCTTCTCCATCTCCTGTCGGATCCAGTTCGCGATCGCGTCCGTCGGCGTCCCCGGGCCGAAGAGCTTGGCGAAGCCGCCCTGCTCGAGCGCTTGCACGTCCTCGGCCGGGATGATCCCGCCGCCGGTGAGCAGCACCTGGCCGATGCCGCGCTTCTCGAGCTCGGCGCGGACGCGCGGGAAGAGCGTCATGTGCGCGCCGGACAGGATCGAGAGGCCGACGACGTCGACGTCTTCCTGCAGCGCGGCCTCGGCGATCATCTCCGGCGTCTGGTGCAGGCCGGTGTAGATCACTTCCATGCCGTGGTCGCGGAGGACGGCGGCGACGGTCTTCGCGCCGCGGTCGTGGCCGTCGAGGCCGGGCTTCGCGACGAGGACGCGGATCTTGCGTTGGGTCATGGTGGGTGGATCGATCGAAGCGCTAGCCGAGCGATGCAACGCTCGCGCTCACGAGGCGGAGCCCCCGGACGCGTCGCGGGGCGTGAGGCCGGCGCGTTCGCGGATCGCGCGACTCGAGTCGAGGTCGCGGTTGAGTTCGGCGCGCATGCGGGAGCTCGCCCGCCACGCGACGATCGCGCACGGCAGCAGCGAGGCGGCGTAGAGCGCGTGAGTGCTCAAGGGCATCCGCGCCGAGCTCGCCAAGAACTCGATCTCCAGGGCAGAGAACAGGTGCTGCACGCCCAGGACGAACGTGCACAACGCCGCGCATTGCAGCAGCAACATCCCGAGCGCGCGGAAGAAGGCTTGCGTGCTGCTCACAGGATCCGCGGCTCCTTGTACTGCCCGAACTCCGCGCGCAGCACGTCCGCGATCTCGCCCAGCGTGCAGTCCGCATGCGCCGCCGCGATGAACCGCTCGAGCAGATTGTTCCCCGGCTCGTTCGGCTTCCCCTTCGCCGCGTCGCGGATCGCGTCGAGCGCCGCCTTCGCCTTCTTCGCGTCGCGCCGCGCGCGCAGCTTCGCCAGCCGCTCGCACTGCTCGGCCTCGACGCGCGGATCGATGCGCAACAGCTCGATCTCGGGCTTGGCGTTGAGATCCTCGACGTACGTGTTCACGCCGACGACCTTCTTGCGCCCCTCTTCGACCGAGTGCTGGTACGCGACGGCCGAGCGGTGGATCTCGCGCTGGATGTAGCCCGCCTTGATGCACGGCACGACGCCGCCGCGCCGGTCGATCTCGGTGAAGTAGCGCTCGGCGTCGGCCTCCAGGCGATTCGTCTCGGCCTCGACGAAGAAGCTGCCGCCGAGCGGATCGGCGACGTGCGCGACCTCGTGCTCGTCGGCGAGGAGCTGCTGCGTGCGCAGCGCGATCTTGACCGACTTCTCGGTCGGGAGAGCCAGCGTCTCGTCCATCGAGTTCGTGTGCAGCGACTGCGTGCCGCCGAGCACCGCGGCGAGCGCTTCGACCGCCGTGCGCAC
>SCVU01000335.1 GCA_004296785.1 Planctomycetota bacterium | reverse complement strand
GCTCTTCCGATCTAGCTCGAGGGCTTCGCGCCGCCGGGCGGCATGCACGGTCGCTCGCTCGCGCGCTGGCTCGAGCGCGGCACGCGCCCCGCCTCCGCGCCGCGCGAGTTCGCGTTCGCCACGGGCGGACTGCAGCAGGGCTACGTGATCTTCTGGCGCCAGTGGGTGCGCGAGGTGCTGCTGCCCGGCGAGGCCTCGAGCCCAGGGCTCGTGCGCACGTGGTTCGGCGACGCCGAGGTCGAGACCCACCGCGCCGAGTTGCGCGAGCGCGTCTACGACCGCCTGGCGAGCGATCCGAGCACGAGCGCGACCGTGCCCGAGGAAGCGCTCAATCGGATCAAGCAGTACGAGTCGCGCTGGCTGAAGAACACCGATCGCATGCGGCGCGCGCTGCACTCGACCGGACTGTCGGAGGCGGTCAAGCGCGACGAGCTCGACGAGCTCGTGCGCCTCGGCTACCTCGGGCCGGACTGGATCGACCGGCCGGCGGAGCGGCGCTGAGCGGTGCAGCGCACCGTTTCCGCGGCGCCGGCGCGGCGCGCCCTGTCGATCCTCGCGGTGAACCTGCGCTGGCCGCCGCACGTCGCCGGCGGTTACGAGCTCAGCGCGGCGAGCGCCGTGCGCGCGCTCTCCGCGCGCGGGCACCGCGTGACGGTGCTGTGCGGTCGCGGCTCGCGCCTCGTCGAGAGCGAGCGGCTGCTGCCGTGGCTCGAGCCCGAGCTGGACCGCGACGGCGCCGAGCGGGACCTGTTCGCGCTCGACCTGCACGGCGCGCTCGCGGCGCGCTACCGCAGCCACTTCCTGTCGCCGCGCAACCTCGCCGCGACGAAGCGCGCGCTCGCGCGTTCGCGCGCCGAGCGGATGCTCGTGTTCAATCTCGGGCTCGCGTCGCGCGCGCCGCTGCTCGCCGCGCGCGTGCTCGGCGTGCCGTGCCTCGCGTGGGTCGCCGATCGCTGGCCGGCCAACCACTGGCTCGAACAGTGGCGCTCCGATCCGGCGCAGCGCGAGCGCAAGCCCGAGCGGCTGGCCTGGCTCGCGACGTACGAGGCCGGCTTCCGCGCCGCGCTCGGCAATCCGCGCTTCGCCTGCGCGAGCCGCTGGCTCGCGCGCGAGCTCGCGCGCGCCGGCTACGCCGAAGCGGACTTGTCGGTGCACGTGCCGCCGCTGCGGTCGGAGTTCCGCGGCGGCGTCGCGCCGGCCGAGCCGCGCGCGCGCGCGCGCGGTGAGCCGCTGCGCGTGGTGTGCGCGTCGATGCTGTGGGCGGGCAAGGGCCAGCACGTGCTGCTCGCGGCGGCGGCGCAAGCGCGCGGGCGCGGCGTGGCGCTCGAGGTGCTGCTCGCGGGCGCCGGCGCCGCGGACTACGAGGCGCGGCTGCGCGAGCTCGCGCGCGATCCGCGGCTCGCCGGCGCGGTGCGCTTCGCCGGCCGACTCGACGCGGCGGAGCTCGCGCGCGCGCTCGCGCAGGCGCACGTCGTCGCGCTGCCGAGCCTGTGGGGCGAGCCGCTCGCGACCGCGCCGCTCGAGGGCATGCTGCACGGCGCGTGCGCGTTGCTGTCCGACGACGGCGGCGGTCCGGAGACGATCGAGCACCTGCGCGAGGGCTGGATCGCGCGCGCGGGCGACGTCGACGCGTGGGCGGCAGCGCTCGAGGCGCTGGCCGGCGACGAGGCGCTGCGCGCCGCGCTCGCGCGCGCCGGCCGCGCGCGCGCGCTGGCCTGGCCCGACGAGCACGCGTTCGCCGACGGACTGCTCGGCGAGTTCGACGCATGCGGCGGGCCCGACGCGCACGCGGGAGTCGCGCCGTGAAGGTGCTGTTCGTCTCGAACGGCTACCCGCCGCGCGGGCAGTGGGGAACCGAGTTCTACACGCGCGAGCTCGTGCGCGCGCTCGCCGCGCGCGGCCACGCGCTGTCGGTGCTCGTGCCCGACCGCAGCGGCGCGCGCGAACGCTACGCGCTCGAATCGGAGGCGCGCAGCGAGGCGCGGCTGTGGTCGCTGCACAACGCCGGCGATCCGGGCAAGGGCTTCGAGGACAGCTACCGCAACGCCGACGTCGAGCGGGTGTTCGGCGAGCTGATCGCGCGCGAGCGCCCGGACCTCGTGCACTTCACGTACCTGCTGTGGGGACTTTCGGTGCGGTTGCCGTGCGTCGCGCGCGACGCCGGGATCCCGAGCGTCGTCACGCTGACCGACTACGGTCTGTTGTGCCACCGCGCGCAGATGTACGACTGGCGCCTCGCGCGCTGCCACGGCCCGCATCCGCCCGCGGTGTGCGCGCACTGCGTGCGCACGCCGTCGGCCTACGACCATCCGCCGCTGCGCTTGTTCCTGCGGCGCACGGCGGCCGAGCTCGCGGCGGCGTGCGGCGGGCTCGGCCGCGTGCCGGTCGCGCGCGACCTCGCGACGCGCGAGGAGGTCGTGCGCGCGAGCCTGGACGCCGCCAGCGCGCTGATCGCGCCGACCGAGAACGTCGCGCAGGCCTTCGTGCGCTTCGGCGTCGATCCGGCGCGCATCGAGCGGCTCGTGTACGGCCTCGACGACCGCCCGCTCGCGGCGGCGCGCGCGGCGCCGAGCGGGCCGTGCGTGTTCGGCTACCTCGGGCAGTTCACGCCGCACAAGGGACTCGGGACGCTGCTCGAAGCGGTCGCGTGCATGCGGCGGCGCCTACCCGAATCGGTCGAGCCGTGGACGCTGCGCCTCTACGGCGCGCCGAGCGGCGGCCGCCACCGGCTGTACGCCGACGCGGTGCTGCCGCGCGGCGCCGATCTGCGCATCGAGGTGCATCCGCCGTTCGCGGCCGAGCGCGCGGCCGAGGTGCTCGCGCAATTGTCCGCCGTCGTGCTGCCGTCCGAGTGGGACGAGAACGCGCCGCTGTCGGTGCTGCAGGCGCGCGCGGCCGGCGTGCCGATCGTCGCCTCGGCGGTGCCGGGCATCCGCGCAGTCGTCGAGCAGGGCGTGCACGGCCTCTTGTTCGCGCCGGGCGACGCGATCGCGCTCGCCGACTGCCTGCGCGAGCTCGTCATCGGCCGTTTCCCGCGCCGCGTCGCTCCGTCGCAGCCGCAGTCGCTGGCCGCGCACGTCGATGCGATCGAGGCGCTGTACGAGCGCGCGCGCGCCGCGCCGCGCATTGCCGGAGCCACTGCATGAGCGAGCTCACACGCAAGGTCGAGGGCCGCGGCTTGGACGTCGGTTTCCTGTGTCAGGGCTGGCCGCCGGATCAGGGCGGCGTCGAGAGCCACGCGCAGGATCTCGCGCGCGCGCTCGCGACGCGCGGGCACCGCGTGCACGTGCTCGCGCTCGACTACGGCGACGTCGCGCCGTTCACGGTCGCGAAGAGCGAGCAGGACGGCGTGTCGATCCGCCGCTTCGCGTACCGCTACCACGACCAGCGCGCGCTCGCCGATCTCGCGGTGAACGCGCGCGCCGAGGACGCGATCGCCGCGTGGCTCGCCGAGACGCCGTGCGACGTCGTGCACGTGCACCACCTGACCGGGTGGGGGCTGCGCGCGCTGCGCGCGATCGTCGACCTCGGGCAGCCGCTCGCGATGACGCTGCACGACTACTGGCCGCTGTGCCCGCGCGGGCAGATGCTGCGCTGGTCGAGCGAGCTCGCGCGCGCGCCGATCTGCGAGCGGCCCGAGCCCGCGGCGTGCGGCGCGTGCATCGCCGCGACCTGGCCGCACTTGATGCCGTCGCGCGAGGGCGAGCTGCGCGATCCGCTCGGCCGCGCGCTCGACAAGAGCGCGGCGGGCGACGCGGCCGCGGCGGAGGCGCGCACGCGCTTCGCGCTCGAGATGCTCGCGCTGCCGCAGCGGCTGTTTGCGCCGTCGGCCGCGGCGCGCGCGGTCTACGCGGCCGCCGGCGTGCCGGCGCAGCGCATCCGCGTCGTCGAGAACGGCGTCGAGGTCGGCGCGCTCGCCGCGGACGTGCAGCGCGAACGCGCGGCGCGCGCGCGCGGCGACGGGCTCGTCCACCTCGGCGTCCTCGGCAGCGCGCTGCCGTCGAAGGGAGTGCTCGAGCTCGCCGAGGCGTTCGTCGAGGCCGCGGTACCCTCGCTCGTGCTCGACGTGCACGGCGCGCTGCCCGCGTACCACGGCGACGCGCGCTGCATCGACGCGCTGAAGGCGCTCGCCGCGCGCGAGCCGCGGATTCGGTTGCACGGCCCGTATGCGCGCGGCGAGCTCGCGCGCATCCTGGCCGGGCTCGACGGCGTCGCGGCGCCGTCGCGTTGGCAGGAGGTGTTCGGCTTGACCGTGCGCGAGGCGCGGGCGGCGGGGCTGCCGGTGCTCGTCAGCGATCGCGGCGATCTCGCGCGCGTCGCGGACGAAGGGCGCGCCGGGATCGTCGTGCCCGCCGACGATCGCGCGGCGTGGGTCGCGGCGCTGCGGACGTTCGCGGGCGATGCGGCCGCGCGCGCGCGCTGGGCCGCGCACGCGAGCGCGCTGCGCGACGTCGACTCGATGATGCGCGAGCTCGAGCGCGAGTACGTCGCGGCGATCGTCGAGGTCACGGGGCGCATGCCGAGCCTCGTGCATCCGCTCGACGCACAGCAACCTGCCGTTGCTGCCGCGCCGCCGAAGCAGAAGAAGGGCCTGTTCGGCCGGCTGTTCGGCGGCTGAGCCGGTGTGCTCAGCGCGGCGCGGCGGCCGCCGTCGCGCGCCAGAACGCGACCAGCTGCTGCGCGAGCTGCGGCCACGCGTAGTGCCGCTCGACGTGCGCGCGCCCCGCGGCCCCGAGCGCGGCCGCGCGCGCGGGATCCGCGAGCAGCGACTCGATCGCGTCGCCGAGCGCGGCCCCCGTGTCCGCGAGCAACAGATGCTCGCCGTGCACGAGATCCAGCCCCTGCGCGCCGATCGACGTGCTGACGACGGGCGCCGCGAGCGCGAGCGCCTCGGGAATCTTCAAGCGCGTGCCGCCGCCGATCCGCAGCGGCACGACGAACACCGCGCAGCGCTCGAGGAACGGCACGACGTCCGGCACGTCGGCGTGGATCGCGACGTTCGGGCCCGCGAGCGCGCGCACCGCCGGCGCAGGCGCGCGCCCGACGATGTCGAGCACGAGCCGCGGCCGGCGCGCGACTAGGCGCGGCAGCACGTCGTCGACGAAGCGCGCGCACGCGTTGACGTTCGGCTCGTACGACAAGCTGCCGACGAACAGCAGGCGCTCGGGCTCGCGCGTCGCGCGCTCTGCGCGCGGCGCACCGAAGTGCTCGGGGTCGTAGCCGTTGGCGACGATTGCCGCCTGCGTCGGGCCGTTGCGCTGTTCGAACGAGGCGCGGTCGTCGGCGCTGCAGAACACGTGCTGGCGCGTGCGCGCGAGCGACGCGCGCTCGAGCCTTCGCAACTTCCACAGATCGAAGTGCCGCTGCGGCCCGCGGCCGCCGGTCGTGCTCGCGAACAGGTCGGCGTCGAGCTTGTGGTGGTGCTGCACGACCGGGATCGCGGGGCGCGCGTCGACCGCGCGCGCGAGCAGCAGCTCGTCGACGTGCAGCAGCGCGTAGCGACCGCTCGCGCACTCCTCGCGCAGCCGCGCGTGCAGCGCGGTCGAGTGGAACCAGCGCTCGATCTTCGCGCGCGCGAGCGTGCGCAGCGGCCCGGGCTCGCTGCGCTCGAACAGCTCGACCGACGCGCACCACGGCGCGAGGTGGCGGACGTCGGCGCGGTCCTGCCCGTCGGCGAGCACGCAGCGCAGGTGCACGCGGCACTCGCGCGCCGCGTTGCGCGCGAGGTGATAGGTGCGGATGCGGCCGCCGGAATCCAACGGCCACGGCAGCACCGGACTGGCGAAGAGCACGTCCATCGCGCGGAGGGGATTCGGGGCGAGCTCTGTGGACTACGGGGCGAGGACGTTGGAGCGAGCGAGCGACCAGCCGTGGCTGCCGCGCGCGAGCAGGATGCCGCGGCACGGGTCGACGCGCAACGCGAACGAGCGCGCGGGCTCGAGGCCCAGCGCCAGCGCGCACAGCACGCGGATCACGTTGTAGTGCGTGACGAGCACGACGGCTGCGCGATCGGGTTCGCCGGCGACCGCGCGCTCGAGCACCGGCTGCGCGCGCGCGGCGATGTCGGCATCGGTCTCGCCGCCGTGCGCGCGGTAGTTCCACGGGTCGTCGTGGTAGGCGGCGACTTCGGCGGGCGCCTCGCGCTCGAGCTCGGCGCGCTCGCGGCCCTGCCAGCGGCCGCGGTCGAGCTCGCGCAGCGCCGCGTCGAGCTCGAGCGCGACGCCGGCGCCGCTCGCGATGCACTCGGCCAGCGTGCGCGCGCGCACGAGCGGCGAGGCGATCACCGCGCGCGGCGCGAGGCGCGCGTACGCGGCGCCGATCTCGCGCGCCTGTGCGAGCCCGTGCTCGGACAGCGGCACGTCGAGGCTGCCGTACGCGCGCGCGCGCCAGTCCGCGTGCACCTCGGGGTGCCGGACGAGCCAGACCTCCGCGCGCGGGCCCGCGAGCCGACCGATGGCGGGGGAGGGAGTCGTCAAGCGAACGGCCACGGTAGTCGCGCGCCGCGCGCGCGGGAAGGCGCTACGAACCGGCGACGTGGCTCGATTTGAAGCGCACGACCGGCGCGAGGCCGGCCGGGTCGGCGACGAAGGCGCTGCCGAAGCCGTCGCTGGCGAGATTCGGATCGTTCGGCAGGTAGCCGGTCGCGACGAGGCGCGCGAGTGCGCTCGACCATGTCGCGGAGAGCGGTGCGCTCGTCAGGTACTGCGCGTTGTACGCGCGCACCGCCTGGTTGATCGTGCGCAGACGTTCGAGCGAGAGCTCGCGGCGCACCGGCACGACGTCGACGACGAGCGCGATGTCGTCGCTCGTGCCGGCGGCGCGATCGGAGCCGCGGCTCGTGAGCACGAGGCGCGAGCTCGACGCGGCGGCGAGGTCGTACGGCTGGCTCCAGCCGTCGACCTGCGCGCTCGGCAGGCCCGACGCCGCGTCGAGCGCGCTCGACGTCATGTACGGGCCCGACCAGTTCGCGATGCCGGTCCCGGTCTCGAGCGCCGCGAGCGAGCCCGGCAGCGCGCGCACGTCGCGGAAGTACTCGAGCGTCGCCGCGCCGAGGCGCTCGAGCTCGGCGTGGGTCGTCGTGCGCGCGCGCGAGTTCAGGTAGCCGGCGACCGCGGGCAGCGCGGCGCCGGCGAGCAGCGCGAGGATCGCGATGCAGATCACCAGCTCGACCAGCGTGAATCCGGCGCGGCGCTTCATGGTCCGTACACCGGGTTCGCATCGCAGTGGATCGAGCTCACGCCGGTCGGGCGGCCGTTCGCGTCGACGACGACGGTCAGCGCATCGCCCCACGCGTCGGTCGCGTAGCCGGACGCGCTCGGCAGGTACGACTGCGCGACGAGGACGGCGAGCAGGCCGGCGAGATCGCTCGGCAGCGCCGGCGCGGAGCCGTTCGCGCTACCTGCGCCGCCCGCGCCGTCCTTGTCGTGCCCGTAGGCGTTGCCCTGCGCCTTGTCCTTGTCGTGGCCGTACGCGTTGCCGTTTCCGTTTCCGTTGCCATTGCCGTTGCCGCCGCCGCTCGCCGGCGGGTGCGCGTCGTTCCACTCGCGGATCGAGCGATTGAGCACGTCCATCCGCTCGCGCGTGAGCTCGGTGCGGATCGGCGCCGCATCGATCGCGAGCACGAGGTCGTCCGCGTCGCCCGCGCTGCCGTTGCTGCCGGCGCTGCGCAGCGTCCACGTGCCGCCCGCGCTCGATGCCTGGATCGCGCGGCCCCAGCCGTCGACGCGATTCGTGCTCTGCCCAACTTGCGCGTGCGCGGCGCTGAGCTCGACGTACGGACCCGACCACGTGCCGGCACCGCTGCTGACCTCGAGCTCGGCGAGCGCGGTCGGCCAGCGCAGCGCGTCGCGGAAGTACTCGCTGCCCGCGCCGCGCAGCGTGCGCAGCGTCTGTTCGGTACGCCGGCGGCACGCGGCGTCGTCCTGCTGCACGCGCGACGGCAGCGCGAGCCCGGCGAGGAGCGCCAGGCCCGCGACCAGCGCGAGCAGCCAGACCAGCAGCGCGCCATCGCGCGTGCCGTGGATCCGCGTGCGCCGCTTCATCCGATCTTGTCGTAGAGCTGGAAGATCGGCAGCACCGCCGCGAGCAAGATGAACGCGACCAGGGCTCCCGACGCGAGCAGGATCGACGGCTCGGCGATCGACACGCAGCGCTTGACCGCGCGCGGGACCTCGTCGTCGTAGTAGCGGACGACGCGCTCGAGGCACTCGTCGAGCCTCCCCGACTTCTCGCCGACCGCGACCATCTGCACGAGCAGCGGATCGACGCCGGGCTCGCGGCCGAGCGCCTCGCTGATCGGCTGGCCGGCGCGCACGTTGTGCGTGACGCGCTCGAACTGCGCCTCGAGCGCGCTGTTGCCGCAGCTGCGCGCCGCGACGGACAACACGGTGAACGCGTCGCAGCCGGCCGACTGCAGCGTCGCCGCGGTCGACGCGAAGCGCGCGACCGCGATCTGGCGCGCCACGGCGCCGAGCACCGGGATCTGGAGCAGCCAGCCGTGCCAGCGCCGCCGCGCGGCGGGTCGGCGCCCGACGTAGACGGTCGCGATCGCCGCGGCCGCGCCGAGCGGCGCGAGCCACGTCCAGTTGCCGGCGAGGAACTCCGACAGCGCGAGCAGCAGGCGCGTCGGCGCGGGCAGCTCCTGCTGTCCGGCCGGGAACAGCCGCACGATGCGCGGCAGCACGAACGTGACGAGCAGCACGACGAGCCCGCTGATCGCGGCGAGCAGGATCGCCGGATACACGAGCGCTTGCGCCGCCGTCGCGCGCAGTCCGCGCATCCACTCGAGGTAGCGCGCCAGGCGCTGCAGCACGACGTCGAGCGCGCCCGAGGCCTCGCCGGCCTCGACCGACGCGCGGTAGACGGGACTGAACGTGCGCGGGTGCTGCGCCATCGCTTCCGACAGGCTCTGGCCGGCCTGCAGTCCGGCGATCAGCTGCGCGACGAGCTCCTTGCCGCGCGGCCGCCGCATCCGCTTGCCGATCGAGTCGAGCCCGTCGAGGATCGGCACGCCGGCGCTGTGCACGGTCGACAGCTGCGTGGTCAGCGCGACGAGCTCGTCGTTGGCCAGCGCGAGCGCCTGCGCGCGCGCGGCGCTGCGCACGACCTTCGCGCGCACGAGCAGCAGTCCGTCGCGCTCGAGCCTGCGGTCGAGCTCGGTCTCGGTCGGCGCGAACAGCTCGCCGACGACCGCGCGGCCGTCGCGGCCGAGCGCGTGGTACTCAAACGCCTGCACGCTCGTCCTCGCTCAGGTGGTGCGCCGAGTGCACGCGCAGCACCTCGTCGATCGTCGTCACGCGCTCGCGCACGAGCCGCCGTCCGTCGTCGAGCATCGTGCGGAAGCCGCGCTGGCGCGCGTAGGCCTGCAGCGCGCCGGTGTCGCAGCGCTCGCGCAACAGGTCGAGCAGCCCCGCGTCGGGCAGGAACACCTCGCACATCGCGGTGCGGCCCTGGAAACCGCTGCCGCCGCAGCGCGCGCAGCCCGCGCCGCGCTCGAGCCGTTCGGCGGGCGGATCGTGGGGCGGGTCGTGCGGCGCGCCGAGCCACGCGAGGTCGCGCGCCGTCGGCACGTACGCGGTGCGGCAGCCGTCGCAGATGCGGCGCACGAGCCGCTGCGCCATCACGCCGATCAGCGCGTCGCCGACCAGGAACGGCTCGACGCCGATGTCGACGAGGCGCGGGATCGCGCCGAGCGCGGAGTTCGTGTGCAGCGTCGACAGCACGAGGTGGCCCGTCATCGCCGCCTTGATGCACATGTCCGCCGTTTCATGGTCGCGGATCTCGCCGACCAGGATCACGTCGGGGTCCTGGCGCAGCAGCGAGCGCAGCCCGGCGTGGAAGTCGTAGCCGATCGACGGGTCGACCTGGCTCTGGCGCACGAGCGGCACGCTGCACTCGATCGGGTCCTCGATCGTCGCGACCTTCTGGCCCATCGCGTCGAGCGTGCCGAGCAGCGCGTACAGCGTGCTCGTCTTGCCCGAGCCCGTCGGCCCGGTGACGAGGAACACGCCGTGCGAGCGCGTGCCGACGCGCTGCAGCACCTTCTGCAGCGGATCGGACAGGCCGAGACCGGCGAGGTGCAGCGTCGCGCCGCTGCGGTCGAGCACGCGCGCGACGAGGTTCTCGCCGTACGCGGTCGGCATCGTCGACACGCGCATGTCGACGTCGCGGCCGTCGACCGACAGGCGCAGCCGGCCGTCCTGCGGCCGCCGGCGCTCGGCGATGTCGAGGTTCGACAGGATCTTGAGGCGCGAGATCACCGCGGCCGTGTGCTCGACCGGCAGGTTCTCGGCCGAGTGCAGGATGCCGTCGATCCGGTAGCGGACGCGCGTCACGCGCTCCTCGGGCTCGACGTGCACGTCGGTCGCGTTGCGGTGCACCGCATCGACGAGCAGCGCGTGCGTGACGCGCTCGACCGGGAACTCGCCCTGGCCCGCGCGCGTGCCGAGCTCGGCGATGATCTCGGCGACGCGGCTCGCCTGCTTCTGCAGGTGGTCGTGCAGCAGCTTTTGGATCTGCGCGTCGGTCGTGACCGCGACGCGCAGCGGGTACGGGAAGCGCCGGCGCACTTCGGCGACGCGCCGCGGGTCGTCGGGCTCGACCATCAGCACGCACAGCTCGCCGCCGTCGAGCGCGTAGGGGAACGAGCGCGTCTCGCGCACGAAGTCGGGGTCGAGGCCGGACAGCACCAGGGGATCGGGCCGCACGTCCTCGGCGCGCAGGAATTCGAAGCCGAGGTCCTCCGCGACGATGCGCGTGATCGCCTCGTCGTCGACGAAGCCGAGGCCGGTCAGGATCTCGCCGAGCGGACGGTGCGCGCGCCGCTGCTCGGAGAGCGCGACGTCGAGCTGGGCGCGCGAGACCAGCCCCTGCTCGAGCAGGCGCTGGCCGAGCCGCCCCGGCGTCGTCGGCGTCGCCAACGCTAGAAGCGCTCCCCGCGCGGCGCGCCGGTCGTGGCGAGCTTGCCCGCGTAGCTGTCGGCGTAGCGGTCGGCGAGGCTCGACGCCTCCTCCGGCGACAGCACGCGCGGCGTCAGGAACAACAAGAGCTCGCGGCGGCGCGAGGAGTCCTCGTCGCTGCGGAACAGCCGACCGACGAGCGGGATGTCCATCAGGAACGGCACGCCCTTGTCGACCTCGCTCGAGCGGTTCTCGAGCAGGCCGCCGAGCACGACGGTCTGGCCGTGCGCGACGCTGAAGTCGGTGTCGAGCGTGCGCTTCTCGATCACCGGGATCGTGTTGAAGGTGTCGACGACCTCCGACAGCTCCTGGTGGATCTTCATCTGCACGACGCCGCCTTCCTGCACGAGCGGCGTCACCGTCAACTTGATGCCGGCTTCCTTGAACGCGACCTGCTCGGTCGTGGCGGAGCTGCCGGTCGAGCCGCCGACCGTCGTCGAGGTCGTGGCCTGGATGTACGGCACCTCCGTGACGACGTCGATCTTCGCCTCCTTGCCGTGCAGCACGAGCAGGCGCGGCGAGCTGACGAGGTTGAGCCCGGTGTAGCTCGACAGCGCGGTCAGCGTGCTCGTGATCGGCACCGTGTCGTTGTCGTAGACCAGGCTGAACTGGCTGTTCGAAGTCGCGAGCTTCTGCAGGAAGTCGATCGTGCCCGCGCCGGCGTCGCCGCCCTCGATCGTGTGCTGGATGCCGAGCTCGAAGTCCTCGCCCAGCGTCAATTCGAGGATGCGCGCCTCGATCAGCACCTGGCGCCGCAGCCGGTCCGAGCGCGCGAGGTACTGCGTGATCAGCGCGAGCTCGCGCTTCGGTCCGCGCGCCATCACGAAGTTCTGGTTCGCGTCGACCACCAGCGTCGTCGCCGTGCCCGCGACGGCCTTCAGGTTCTCCGCGACGTCGGTCGCGTTCGCCGACTGCAGTTGCCACAGCGCGGTCTCGACCTCCGACGGATCGTCGGGCTTGATCCAGTAGACGCCGACGGGCTCCTCGACGAGCGTCAGGCCGTTGCGCGCGAGCAGCAGGCCGAGCGCGTCGTCGAGCGTGATCGACGGGAACACCGCGTCGACCGTCGCCGCGGGGATGCGGTCGAAGTAGAAGTTCACGCCGGCCGCCGCGGCGATCATGCGCAGCGCTTCCTCGAGCGCGACGCCCGGCATCTCGAGCGCGAGCTTGTCGTCGCCGGCGATGCGCGGCAGCGGCGCGTGCGCGGCGGCCGCGATCGTCTCGACGCGCGGCGCCGGATCGTCGCGCGGCGGCAGCGCGGCGCGCGGCGCGCCGGGCGCCTGGTTCTGCGCGAGCTCGGAGACCTCGCTGGTCTGCACGCGGCCGGCGCCGCGCGCGGCCATGCGCTCGGGGATCGTCGGCTCGAACGCGCGGCACGCGGCCAGCGGAACGAGCAGCAGCGGAAGGATGCGCATGGTCATTGCGTCGGCGGGGGAACGGACGGTGTTGCGGCGGGCGTGCCGGGAGCGGAAGGTGCGTTGGCGCGCGCGACGCGCGTCAGCGGAAGCTCGATCCGCTCGTCGCCGCGGCGCAGCACGACGCTGCGCGCGCGGATCGCATCGACGACGAGGCCGCCGTCGAGCTCGTCGCCCGCGCGCACGACGCGGCCGTCGAGCACCGCGCTCGACTGGTGGGCGCCGATCAGGCACGCGGACACGCGCATCCGCGCGGCGAGCTCGGAGAAAGGCGTCGCGACTTGCGCGTCGGCCGTGGACGGCGGTTTCGCGCCGGTCGCCTCGGCCGCGGTCGGCTCCGCGAACGACGCAAGGAGCTCGTCGAGCGCGGGTCGCGGCCGGCCGACGCCGAAGTTGCGCAGCTGCGGCAGCAGGCGTTCGAGCTCGGCGACGCGCTCGAGCGGGGCGGCGCTCGAGGTGAGCGCCTGCGGCGGGGGAGCGGGCACCGCATCGGGCAGCGGCATGGCGTCGGCGAGGAACGCCGGCGCGTTGCCCGTGTCGCCGGTCGGCGGCGTCGCCGCGCTCGAACGCGCGAGCAGCCGCGGCGTCCACACGGCGAGCGAAGCGAGCGCGAGCCCGCCGGCGAGCCACCATCTCTTGTCGACGTTCATCGTGGTGATGTGCCCGTTGCGATCCTCGACCAGAAACACAGCACGGCCGCGCCGACGACGCCGGCGCGCGCTACGAGACGCGCGTCGTGCTGT
>SCVU01000334.1 GCA_004296785.1 Planctomycetota bacterium | reverse complement strand
CGCCGGTCGCCAACGGTTTCCCCGAGCTCATCACGCGCGCCAAGTGGGGCGCGCGCCCGGCGAACCGCGTGCGCCTCGAACGCCACAGCGGCGCGTGGGAGCGCCTGACGATCCACCACTCGGCCGACATCAACGGCGAGCTCGCCGAACAGAGCGCGAAGGACAGCGCGCTCGCGGTGCGCAAGATCCAGCGCTACCACCTCGACGACAAGCGCTGGGGCGACATCGGCTACCACTTCCTGATCGATCCGCTCGGCCGCATCTACGAGGGCCGTTCGCTGCAGTGGCAGGGCGCGCACGCGGGCAACAACGACCTCAATCACCACAACATCGGCGTGTGCCTGCTCGGTCAGTACCTGCGCGAGCCGCCGCCGGCCGAGCAGCTGCAGGCGCTCGATCGACTCGTCGACGCGCTGCGCGTCCGCTACAAGATCCCGGTCGCGAAGGTCGCCGGTCACCTCGAGCTGCACGGCACCGATTGTCCGGGGCCGTACTTGTTGAGCTGGGTCAAGCGCTACCGCGCGAGCGCGGGCGGCGCCGATCCGGTCGCGCCGCTGTCCGGAACGCGCGCGAGCGAAGCCGCGGCCAAGCCGGCCGCGAAAGCGGCCAACGCGAACGCGCCCGGTGCCTCCGGCGCGACGAACGCCGCGCAGCACGACGCCGCGAAGCCGCCGAGCCGCAAACCGATCGCGCGCGTGAGCAAGGCGAAGCCGAAGTCCGAGCCGCAGGCCAGCGCGAAGTCCGGCTCGAGCGCGCCGTCGAAGCCGGGCCAAAGCGGCGTGCAGTGACGCCGGCGCGAGCGGGCGAGCGCGACGTCCAGATGCCCGAACAGGAACCGCGATGCCGACCGCGCTCTCGAACTCGCTCGCACTGAAACGCCTGCTCGCGCCGGTACTGCTGTGCGCGACGACGCCGCTGGCCGCGCTGACCGCGACGATGCCGCTCTCCGCCGCGGTCGCGACGACGCCAACGAGCGCGAAGCACTCGCTGAACACGCAGCGCGCGACGAACGCGAAGCTCTCGCCCGACGCGAAGCTCTCGCCCGACGCGAAGCTCGCACCTGACGCGAAGCTCTCGCCTGACGCGAGCCTCTCGCCGAACGCGGCGCTCGCGGCCCCCGCGCACACGGCCGCGCAGCAATCGGCCGCGGTGAGCTCCGCGCCGCCGCGCGTCCTCTTCCTCACGCACACCGCCGGCTTCGAGCACGACGTCGTCAAACGACCGTCGCCGACCGAGCTCTCGTACGCGGAAGCGCTCCTCCCCCGCCTGCTCGGACCCGCGTGGGTCGTCGACTCGACCAAGGACTGCAATCGCATCAACGCGAGCGAGCTCGCCGACACGCGCGTCGTCGTCTTCCACACGACCGGCGAACTCCCGATCCCCGAGTCCGGCAAGCAGGCGTTCTTCGATTGGATCGAGCGCGGCGGCGGCTTCGTCGGCCTGCACTGCGCGACCGACACGCTGTACCAGTGCCCGCAGTACATGGAGCTCGTCGGCGCCGCGTTCGACGGCCACCCGTGGCACCAGGAGGTCCGCGTGCGCGCGCTCGCCGAACCGCCCGTCGCGTTCCTGCGCGGCAGCACGTTCGCGCTCGTCGACGAGATCTACCAGTTCCGCGCGCAGCCGACCGGCGTGCACATGTGCCTCGAGCTCGACATGAGCTCGGTCGACGCGACCCGCGGCAAGCACGCGGCGAACGCGATCGCGTGGTG
Organism: Planctomycetota bacterium; assembly: GCA_004296785.1. Lineage (GTDB taxonomy): Bacteria > Planctomycetota > UBA1135 > UBA1135 > GW928-bin9. The sequence continues at coordinate 789 of SCVU01000334.1, read as the reverse complement.
GAAGCCGGTCGGCAAGGGCCGCATGGTCTACAACGCGCTCGGCCACGGCCGCACCGCGTGGGACGCGCCGGTGTTCCAGGACCTGCTGCGCGAGCACGTGCGCTTCGCGGCCGGCGGACGCGCACCGCTGTGCGTCGACGGCGCGCTCGCGGATCCCGCGCAAGCGGCCTTCCTCGCGCTCGCGGCGCTGTCGCGCGCCGACGACGGAAAACTCTGGGGCGCGACGCTCGACGGCCCGACGCTCGTCGTCGATCCGAACACGCGCATCGCGGTCGCGAATCGGTCGGACGCGAAGGGCGCGCTGCAGCAGGTCGTGCCGGGACTGTGGACGGCGACGCTGCCGGCGGACATGCAAATCGCGAACACGGCGCTCGAATGGAACGGAACGCTGTGGACGATGCTGCTCGCGCCGCTGCCGGAGGATCCGCTCGAGCGCGACGCGCTCGTGGTGCACGAGAGTTTCCACCGGCTGCAGAAGCAGAACGAGCTCGTCTACGAGAGCGGGCCGTGCGCGCACTTGGACGAGCGCGATGGACGCACGTGGCTGCGACTCGAGATGCGCGCGCTGGCGCGGGCGCTCGAGCGCGGCGCGGGCATTCGAGCCGCGGAGCCGAACGGCGCGGACGCGAGCGGAAATCGTGCGGGCGGGACCGGCGCGAACGGGACCGGCGCGAACGGGACCGGCGCGAGCTCGAGCGGCGCGAGCTCCGCCGGCGCGAGCTCGAGCGGCTCGAACTCGAGCGGCAGCGGCGGAGCCGGCACGGGCACGTCTGCGACGACGGGAAACGG
>SCVU01000333.1 GCA_004296785.1 Planctomycetota bacterium | reverse complement strand
GGTCGCGCACGAAGTCGCTCGCCACGCGCGCCGGGACGAGCGCGGTGCCGGTCTCGGTGACCTCGACGCCGTTCGAGCCGCCCGGACCGCCGGTGAGGATGCGGAAGCGGATCGACACTTCCATGTCGGTGCCCACGAGCTCGAGCGCGCCGTCGGTCGCCGACAGCAGCAGGTTCTCGACCGCCGGTCGCGGGCTCTTGATCGGCACCACGTTGTTCACGACGGCCAGGGCTTCGCGGAGGCGCTCGCGGTTGCAGGTGACTTTCATGAAGCGTGATCCTGTCGAGGTGCCGAGAGGTGGGAGTCCGAGCTCGGGCGCTCACACGCGCGCGAGATGAGATCAGCTGTGATGAGATCAGAAGAACAAATCACTTCATCTCCTTCTTAAGCACGGCACGCGCGCGTGGAGAACTCCGCGCTCGATCGTCGCACGCCGCGCGGCGGCAACGACTTGGAGCGAGCGAGCGAAGCGTTCCATGCTGTGCACAAGCGTTGGGAGGGAGTGGAGAGGACGTGCAGATCTCGGCGGTTGTCGACAGCGTCACTGCCGTGTGGAACCGCCCCGCGTGGAGGAGTGTGGAGAACGAGAGGGTTGTCCACGGACTGCGCGGAACTCCCACACCGACTCTCCACGCGGCCAGCGCGCGGACCCGCGTCGATGGCGAAGTCGGTGGCGCGGCCGAATCGGCCGAAACACGCGCGCTTCGGGCACATCCCGAGGGTTCCCTAGTCTAGTTTCCGGGCCCTCCGGTGCCAAAGGTCGAGCGGCGGTTCCGCTGCGGTTTCGCCGCGTATTTCAAGCGACCGCGGCTGCTCTGCGGCAGCGACTCCGCCGCCCGTCAGGAGACCGTCGAGCGGATGCGCTGCTCGAGCTGGCGGATCTGCTCGCCGAGCCCGGCATCCTCGCGCACGAGGTTCTCGATCTTCTGGATCGCGTAAAGGACGGTCGAGTGGTCGCGACCGCCGAAGAACCCGCCGATCTCCTCGAGCGACATCCGCGTGATGCGGCGCGCGATGTACATGCCGACCTGGCGCGGGTACGCGACGGCGTTCGTCCGCCGGCGCGACTGCAGGTCGGCGGGCTTGACGTTGAAGTGCTCGGTCAGCTCGCGCATCAGGTCGTCGAGGCTGGGCGCGCCGTGCCGCACGGTGAACAGCTCGCGCAGCGCTTCGCGCGCGAGCTCCGGCGAGACCGGCGCGCGCGCCAGCGCGGCGTAGCCGAGAATCTTCGTGACCGAGCCCTCGAGCTCGCGGATGTTCGTGTCGATGCGCTCGGCGAGCAGGCGCGCGACCTCGTCGGGCAGCTCGGAGCCGCGCTCGCGGCTCTTGCGCTTCAGGATCGCCATCCGCGTCTCGTAGCACGGCTGCTCGATCTCGGTGACGAGGCCCCACTTGAAGCGCGAGACGAGGCGCCCCTGCAGCGTCGGGATGTCCTTCGGCGGGCTGTCGGACGACAGCACGATCTGCTTGCCCGCGCTGTGCAGCGCGTTGAACGTGTGGAAGAACTCCTCCTGCGTCCGCTCCTTGTTCGCGAGGATGTGGATGTCGTCGACGACGAGCACGTCCACGTTGCGGTACTTCGAGCGGAACTTCTGCAGGTCGCCGTTCTCGAGCGCCGCGATGAAGTGGTTGACGAACGTCTCGCAGGAGAGGAACAGGATGTTCGTCTGCGCGTCGCGCTCGAGCAGCGCGTAGCACAGCGACTGCAGCAGGTGCGTCTTGCCGAGGCCGACGCTGCCGTGCAGGAAGAACGGGTTGTACGCCTTGCCCGGCGCCTCGGAGACGCCGACGGCCGCGGCGTGCGCGAAGCGGTTGCACGGACCGACGACGAAGTTGTCGAAGCGGTAGCTCGGGTTCAGCACGACGTCGCTCGACGGCGACAGCGTGCGGACGGGTTCGCGGGTGCGCGCTTCGGCGGGCGTCCCGCGCACAGCGCCAGCCAGCGCGGCGGGGCCCAGCGCACCGGGGCCTCTCGCCGCCGTGTCCGCAGCATCCGCCGCGGCGGCATCGCTCGCGCGGGCCTCGTCGTCGACGGAGGAGAACTGCGCGCGCGCGCCGGCCGCGAGCTCGGGCGACACGACGAACTCGATGCGGTGCGGCGTGCCGAGCACCTCGCGCGCGGCGTCCTCGATCGCGTCGCGGTAGTAGTTCGCGAGCCAGTCGCGCGCGAACGTGTTCTGGACGGCGAGCAGCAGCACGTCGTCGCGGACCTCGGCCAGCGTCGCGCGGCGGAACCAGGTCTCGAACTGCTCGCGCGGCAGCGTGCGGCGCAGCACCTGCAACAGCTGCGACCAGCGCGTCAGCACGTCGGTCGCCGCGGGCGGCGGCGGCGCGCTCGGGGTGTGCGCGAGCGCCTCGCTCGTCAGCGAGCTGCTCCCTTCAGCTCTTCGCAACGCCTCCTTCATGCTCCGTTGACTTCGTTTCGCCGCTACTTCTCGCCTGGATCGCCTGTCGGCTCGTGTCGTCGCTCGTCGCTCGTCGTCGCTCGCCCTTGGTCGTCCGTCTGTGCGTGTCGCCCGTCGGTGCGTCTCGCTCGCGAGGTCCTCGCTCGCGGCGCTCGCGCCGCGCGACCTCGTGTCTCTCCACGCGAGTCGTCACCGGCTGACGCGAAGGCGGCGCATTACATGCACGGCGCGCGCGAGCGTCAACGAGTTATCCGCACGTGCGCGTGCGTTTGTCCACAATCGGCGCGCGACTATCGGCTTGCGCGAAGCGGAGACAGAACGCTCCGCAAGATCTCCACCGCGCGCTTGCAATCTTCGTCGCTCGTGTTCCATCCCAACGACACGCGCAGTCCGCCGCGCGCGCGATTCTCGTCGAGCCCGAGCGCCTGCAACACGTGCGACGGCGCGGCCGATCCGCTCGCGCACGCCGAGCCCGCGCTCGCGCGCAGCCCGGCAAGGTCCAACTTGGTGACGAGTATCTTCCCGTCAACGCCAGCGAGCCCGAGCGACAGCGTGTTCGGCAGTCGGCGCGCGTCGTCGAGCGGCGGTCCGTGCAGCGCGAGCTCGGGCAGCTCGGAGGCGAGCGCGGCGTGGATGCGCCGGCACTGCGCGGACCAGCGCGCGGCCGCGGCGGATTGTTCACGCACCGTAAGTTCGAGCGCGAGCGCGGCGGCCGACCACAGCGCCGCGGGTTCGGTTCCGGGACGCAGCCCGTGTTCCTGCCCGCCGCCGCGCATCGGCGGGGCCAGCGCGACGCCGCGCCGCACCCACAGCCAGCCGACGCCGCTCGGGCCGCCGAGCTTGTGCGCGGAGAAGCTCGCGAGGTCGATCCCCCACCGCGCGAGCTCGACCGGCACGCGGCCCAGCGCCTGGACGGCGTCGCAGTGCACGAGCGGGCGCGGCGCACAGGCGCGCGCCGCCGCGGCGATCGCGGCGGTCGGCTGGACGGTGCCGATCTCGTTGTTCGCGACTTGGATCGAGACGGCGCCGGCCGCGCAGCGCGCCGCGGCGCGCGCGATCTCGGCCGGGTCGACGAAGCCGTGCGCGTCGACCGGCACGAGCTCGGTCGGATGCCCGAGCGCTGCTGCGACCTCGAGCGCTCCGAGCACGGCCGAGTGCTCGATGCGCGACGCGACGAGCCCGCGCGTGCGGCCGGCCGCGTTCGCCGCGCCGAGCAGCGCGAGCTGGATCGACTCGGTGCCGCCCGCGGTGAACACGATCTCGGTCTCGTGCACGCCGAGCGCGGCCGCGACGCGTTCGCGCGCGACGTCGATCACGTGGCGCGCGCGCCGCCCGCTCTCGTGCAGGCTCGACGGATTGCCGAGGTCGGCGTCGAGCAGTTCGACGAGGTGCGCGCGCACCGCCGGCAAGAGCGGACTCGTCGCGTTGTGGTCGAGGTAGACGGCGCGCATCGCGGCGGCTCTCGCGCTCAGTTCGGGTGCGGCGCCCGCGCGAGGACGCGGCGGTACAGGTCTTCGTAGCGCCCGACGATGCGACCCTGCTCGAACTTCTCGACGGCGACCTCGCGCGCGGCGGCGCCCATCGCCGCGCAGCGCGCCGGATCGCCGAGCAGCTCGCCGAGGTGCCGCGCGTAGGTCGCGATCTCGTCGGGCGGCGCGAGCAGTCCGGTGCGGCCGTGCTCGACGACTTCGGGCAGTCCGCCGACGCGCGTCGCGAGCACGGGCACGCCGCACGACATCGCCTCGAGCGCCGAGAGGCCGAACGATTCCTCGCGGCTCGCGAGCAGGAACAGATCGGCGTCGGCGAGCAGCTCGGGCAGCGCATCGCGTTCGCCGAGGAAGCGCACGCGCGCGCCGATCTCGAGCTCGCGCGCCTTGTCGCGCGCCGCGGCCTGGTCCGGGCCGTCGCCGATCAGCGTGAGCCGCGCGCTCGTGCCGCGCGACGCGAGCGCGAACGCCTCGACGAGCCACGGCACGCGCTTGACCGGCCGGAAGTTGCTGACGTGCACCGCGTGCGGCGGCCCTGCGCGGCGCGGCGCGCCGTTGCGCGGCTGGAAGCGCTGCGTGTCGACGAAGTTCGGGATCACCTCGATCGCGCAGGTCTTCGAGCGCGCGTCGCAGAAGTGCGCGATCGTCGCCGCGCGCAGCGACTCCGACACCGTCGTCACCGCGTCTGACGAGCGGATCACGAAGTCGGTGAGCGGCGCGTAGGACGGATCGCTGCCGACGATCGTGATGTCGGTGCCGTGCAGCGTCGTGACGACGCGCGGCGGCGCGCGGCCGTGGTCCTGCGAGGCCGCGAGTCGCGCGAGCAGCGCCGAGACCGCGTGCGGCAGCGCGTAGTGCGCGTGCAGCACGTCGAGCCCGGTCGAGCGGTGCACGTCGAGCACCGCGCTCGTGATCGCGAGATCGTGTGGCGTCGAGTGGAACAGCGGATACGGCAGTCCCTGCGACACGTGCATCTGCACCGGGCCGCTCGACGCGGCCAGGCGCGGCGGCACCTGGTGCGAGAACAGGTGCACGTGTCGCAGGGACTGCCGTATCCGCTGTTCCACTCGACGCCACACGATCTCGCGATCACGAGCGCGGTGCTCGACGTGCACCGCTCGA
>SCVU01000332.1 GCA_004296785.1 Planctomycetota bacterium | reverse complement strand
CGACCGAGTGCGCGCGGATGGGCGTGCAGAGCCTGACGCTGTACGCGTTCTCGATCGAGAACTGGAAGCGGCCGCGCGAGGAGATCGACTTCCTGATGCGGATGCTCGAGACGTTCCTGGTCGAGGAGCGGCCGACGCTGATGGACAACGACGTGCGGCTCGTCGGCCTCGGGCGCATCCAGGACCTGCCGAGCGGGCCGCTGGCGAAGCTGCGCGAGACCGAGGCGCTGACGGCGCGCAATTCCGGCATGTTGCTGCGCCTCGCGCTCTCCTACGGCGCGCGCACCGAGATCGCCGAGGCGGTGCAGCGGATGGTCGCGGACGCGCGCGCCGGGAAGCTCGATCCGGCGTCGATCGACGAGGACAGCCTGCGCGCGTACCTGTACGACCCGCGCACGCCCGACCCGGATCTCTTGATCCGCACGGCGGGGGAGATGCGCCTGTCGAACTTCCTGCTCTGGCAGGCGTCGTACAGCGAGCTGTACGTCAGCGACGTGTGCTGGCCGGAGTTTCGCCGCGAGCACTTGATCGCTGCGTTGAAGGAGTACGCGCGGCGCGTGCGCAAGTTCGGCGGGCTCGTCGACGGCGGAGCGAAGACGTCCGGCGTGCGCGGATGAGCACGTCCAAGCGCGCGAAGATCTGGCGCAGGACGATCGTCGGCGGCGGGCTCGCGCTCGCGCTCACGGCGCTCTTGTGGACTGTGCACGCGACGCAGAGCAACGTGCTCGTGCTCGCGATCGGCGCGGTGTTCGCCGCGCTGTGCGTGTACGAGGGGACGCACTTGCCGGTGTTCCGCGAGCTGCGGCTGCAGCCGCCGGCATGGGCGGCGTGGATCATCGCGATCTGCTTGGCGCTAGCCTCCGACGGCACGCCACTGCACTCGCTGTTGTCCGCTGCGGCGGCCGCCGTGTGTTGCGCGGTCGGCCTCGCCTGTCTGGATCACCGCAAGCGCGGGCGCCTGGATCTGCCGCTGGGCGCGATCCTGCTCCTGCTCGCGAGCTACTTCGCCGTCGATGCGTACTTGCGCACCCGTGCGGGTTCGCCGTCGATCTCTCGGCCGGCGCACACGACGGTGCGGGCCGTGGGCCTGGTCGCGCTGTTCCTCGCCGCGCGATCGCGCGGCGGCCTGCTGGTGACGAGCGCGTGGATGTGCGCGTGGCTGGTCCTTCCCTTCAGCTGGTTGCACCACGTCGAGGCCGGCTGGGGCGTCGCCGGACTCGTGTCGCTCGCGATCCTCTCGAAGATCGGCGACACGGCCGGCTACTACGCCGGCAGCGCGTTCGGGAAGCACCACCCGTTCAAGACGATCAGCCCCGGCAAGACGACCGAGGGCTGCCTCGCGTCGCTCGCCGCCGGCATCGCGACCGGCGTCGCGCTCGTGCATTTCGAGGTCCTGCCGCGCGAGCCGTTCGGCCTGTGGGGCGGCGCCGCCGTCGGCGCGATCACGAACGTCGCCGCCCAGGCGGGCGATCTGTTCGAGAGCTGGGTCAAGCGCCGGGCCGGCGTGAAGGACTCCGGCACGTGGTTCGGCCCGTCCGGCGGCGTGCTCGACCTCGTCGACAGCTTCCTCTTCTCGATTCCAGCGGCTCTCGCGTTCTGGCCGATGC
>SCVU01000331.1 GCA_004296785.1 Planctomycetota bacterium | reverse complement strand
GCTCTTCCGATCTGCGAGCACGCCCGGCATCGCCTCGAGCTCCGCGGCGAGCTGCGCCGCGCGCTCCTCGGCCTTCGGGCTCACCAAGCGCGTCTTCCAGGCGTCCGTCGTCGCGATGAGCTTCTTCCACGCGACGCCCGACTTCGACGAGTCGAGCTTGCGCAGCGCCGCCGCCGCCGGCTTGTCGAACGGCTTGCCGACGAGCTCCGCCCACGCGATCAGCGTCCCGCCGCACGCTTCGCCGCCGGACTCCTGCAGCTTCGCGATCAGTCCGTCCGGCGCGGCGACCGCGTCCTCGAGCAACTGCAGCGCGTCCTGCGCGCTCGCGACCGGCGGCGCGATCTGCCGCTCGAGCTTGCGCGCCTCGCGCAGCGCCGGCAGCGCCGCCGCGAGATCGCCCGCGCGCAGCGCCGGCAGCGCGCTCGACTCCCACGCGCCGATCCACGCGCGCAGCTCCTTCAGGCGCCGCTTCGCGATCAGCTCCTCGAGCGGCGCGTCGAGGTACGAGCCCTCGCCCTGCTTCGGCCCGCCCTTCTTGAACCCCGGATCGCCTTCCCACACGACCCTCTGGTCGATGTCGACGAGGATCAGCCGCGGCAGTCGATACGTCTCGATCTTGTAGAGCTCGAACGTCTCGCCCCACACTGTCTCGTTCTTCACGTCGACCGCGACCGCGCCGGGGAACGGGTGCTCCTTCAGGTACGCGCCGATGCGCAGATCGTCGAGGTACGTCGTGATCGAGAAGATCTCGAGTCCGTACGGCGCGTACTGCCGCTCGAGGTCGCGCAGCCAGCCGTCGATCGGGATCACGTTGTTCTGGTCGATGTTCCACAGCACGAAGAGCTGCGGCACGAGGCCCTTCTCCTCCCACGACGTGCGCTTGCCCTGCGCCCAGCGCGTGACGCGCGGGAACGGCGCGACCGCGTCGAGGTACGAGTCGGCCGCGAGGCTCTGCTCCTTCGGCAGCGACTCGAGTCGGATCGTGCGCTCGATCGGCCCGGCCGGATCGCCGACCGCGCGCGCGAGGTAGCGGATGTTGCGGAACGCGGCGCGCCCCGGCCCGGTGATCAGGCCGAACGAGCCGCGCAGCACGTCGAGGCTCGGGAACGCGTGCTTCGGCATCAGCTTGCCGTCGACCCACAGGTCGACCTCGGCGCCCGTGACGTCGAGGCGCAGCTTGTGCCACGTCTCGCTCGTGCGGTGCGCGGGATCGTCCTTGACCGCCTCGATGCCGATGTGGCGCCACGTCTTGTTGCTGCCGCCGTAGAAGCTCGCGAGGTCGACGAACGCGGTCGAGTCGCGGTCCTTCGCCGGGAAGTAGATCAGCGCGTGGAACGTCGCGTCGGACTTCTTGCCGAACACGAGGCCGGCGAACGACACCTGCCCGTTCTCCGCCTGCACCTCGGCCTCGAGCGAGTAGTCGCCCGAGGTGACCTTGTCGAGCGCGAGGAAGCGGAACGCGTACTCGGCGCCCGCTTCGTCCTTCCAGTCCGAGCGCAGCGCGGTGCGCTCGGCCTTGAACGCGTCGTTGCCCGCCGCCGACCAGCCGCCGAGGTCGCTCTCGTTGTACGCGAGCTGCCACAGCGCGATCGAGCGCTTCGAGCGCCGCAGCGCGTCGGCGTACACGTCGAGCAGCGCGGGCTGGCGCAGCTCCATGCCGAGGCGCCACGAAGTCTCCATCGCCATCAGGTACATCTCGCTCGACAGGTAGCGCGTCGAGATCGAGCGGCTCGCCGCGGAGACCTCGTCGAGGATCCGGCCCAGCGACTTGCGCTTCGGATCGAGCTTGTCGAGCAGCTTGTCGGCCTTCGCGAGCAGCGCCTCGTCGGGCTTCTCCGCGCGCTCGAGCGAGCGCAGCGCCTGGTTCAAGAGCTGCGCGGCGCGGTCGGGGTTCGCGCGCTGCTCGGCCAGGAACTGCGCGAACTCGTAGTGCAGCAGCGCATCGCTCGGCGCCGCGACCACGCCCTTCTCGAAGTGTTCCTCGGCCGCGTTCAAGTCCTTGCGGATCAGCGCGTAGCGCGCCCACTTCAGGTACGGCCGCGCGACCGTCCGCTTGCCGCTCTGCTCGTCGGCGAGGTCGAGCATGTACTGCTTCCACACCGGATCGAGCTCGGCGACCGTGCGCGGCAGCGCGACGCTCTGCGTCAGCTTGACGTCCGGCGTCGGCGGCTCCGGATGCGCGAGCACGACCTCCTCGAAGTTCTCGATCGCGCCCTCGCCCGTCCGACCGCCGCTCTTGTCGATGAACTCGCCGAACGCGTTGCGGTAGAGGAAGCGACCGTCCTCGAGATCCTGGTAGTTGTAGAGGAAGTACACGACGCCCCAGGTCGGCGCGTACCACGCGGGACCCCAGTCGTAGTGGTTCTCGAGCACGATGCCGAAGGTCGGCGCCTCGCGCGGGATCGTCTCGGGCTTCTGGTCGTCGATGCCGTCCTCGGCGTCGTCCATCCAGCCGACCTTCATGCGGCCCGACAGCTCGAACAGGCGCCCGGCCGCGGGCAGGTTGAACACGACCGTGCCGTTGGCGAGCACGCGCGTGCCCTCGAAGAACGACGCGAGCCCTTCGTTCAACCAGCCGGCCGCCTGCGTCGCGAGCGAGACGAACTGGTGCGCCGCTTCGTGGAACAGGATCCCGATCATCACGTCGAAGCCGCCCTGACCGGCGAACGTCTCGACGGCCTCGCCGGTGAACTGCCCGCCCGACCATTCGAGCGGCGGTCCGGTGCCGCGCTTCAGGTACTCGTCGCGGTTCTTGAAGATGCGCAGCTCGATGCGCGGCACGGAGCCGCCCTCGGCCTCGGTGCCGTAGCGGAAGAACACGCGGTAGAACGCGTTCATCTGCTCCATCGCCTCGGCCGAGCGGACCATCACCTCGTAGCCCGCGCTGCACTTCGTCTTGTAGTTCGGCTTCTCGTACTCGCCCGCGCGCTCCCAGTCGCCGTGCTTGAGATCGAACTCGCGGATCCACTCCTCCGACACGCCGGCGAGCAGGTCCTTCGGCTTCGCCTCGCCGGCCAGCGACGGATCGGGCACCGACGCGATGCGCTCGATCGCCTGCTGCGCCTCGGCGCGCTCGGGATCGAGCGCGAGCACCTGCTTCCACACGCGGATCGCCGAGTGCGGGCGCTTGTCCTTCTCGAGCTCGAGCGCGAGCGCCTTCAGCTTGTCGAGCGTGACCTTGCCGAGGTCGAGCAGGTCCTTCGCGAGCGGATCGATCGCGAGCAGGTTCTGCTTGAGCACGTCCTGCGCGGCGCGCGGGAGCTTCTGCGCGACCGCGAGCCGGTACTCGTGGTGCAGGCACCACAGCCGCTCGTCCGTGTCGGCCGCCGCCTCGGCCATTTTCGCGCGCAGCGCCCACGCGGCGCGCGAGCGCGGATCGCGCTCGAGCGCCTGGCGCACGTACACGCCGGCGGCGGTCGCATCGCCCTGCGCGAACGCGCTCTCGGCGCGCTTCAGGCACTCGGTGAACGGGGAATCGGCGGCGGGCGCGAGCGCGAGCGGCAGCGCGATGACGAGGGCGTGGAAGAACTTCATCCCGATGCGGGCACTGCGCGAGCCCTGCCAGGGACGCGCGGGAGCGGAGAATCTACTCGCCCGCGCCCGCTTGCGGGAGGCCCGGCCGCGGTCTCCAGTACGATGTGCCGCGAATGAGCGATCCGGGCGAGATCACGCTGCTCCTGTCGCGTGCGAACGCCGGTGATGCGCGCGCGCAACAGGACCTGTACGCGGCGCTCTACGCGGAGC
>SCVU01000041.1 GCA_004296785.1 Planctomycetota bacterium | reverse complement strand
CGCACGCACGAGTTCCTCGCCGACCGCGCGCTGACGTACACGTACACGAGCCGCGGGCGCGAGGTCACCGAGTCGCAGTGGGACCTGTTCTCGCGCTGCGAGCTCTCGTCGCCGGCGCTCGCCGAGCTGTGCGCGCACGCGCGCGCGCGCGGAGTGCAGTTCTTCGCGACGCCGACCTCCGCGCGCGGCGTCGCGGAGCTTGCGGAACTGGGCTGCGACCTCGTCAAGAACGGCTCCGACTGCCTCGGCCACCTGCCGCTCGTGCGCGCGATGGCCGCGTCCGGCATGCGCACCGTGCTGTCGACCGGCATGGCGACGCTGGCCGAGATCGACGAGGCCGTGCGCGCGTTCCGCGGCGCCGGCGGGCGCGAGCTCGTGCTGCTCGCGTGCACGTCGAGCTATCCGACGCCCGACGGCGAAGTGCACCTGCGCCGGATCCCGGCGCTCGCGGCCGCGTTCGGCGTGCCGTGCGGGTTCTCCGACCACAGCGCCGGGACCAGCGCGGCGCTCGGCGCCGTGGCGCTGGGCGCGTGCATGATCGAGAAGCACTTCACGCTCGATCGCGCGCTCGAGGGGCCGGACCAGCACTTCTCGAGCGATCCGCGCGAGTTCGCCGAACTCGTGCGCGGCGTGCGCGCGCTCGAGCGCCAGCTCGGCGCGTCCGCGATCGGTCCGACCGCAGGCGAGCTCGCTGCGCGCACCGCGTTCCGCCTTTCGTGCGTCGCGGCGGCGCCGCTGCGCGCGGGCGCGCGGCTCGCAGCCGATCAGATCCTGCTGCGGCGCCCCGGCGACGGACTGCCGCCGACCGCGTTCGACTTCCTCGTCGGCAAGCGCCTCGCGCGCGACGTGCGCGCCGGCGAGCCGCTGTCCCTCGAGCACCTGGCGGCCTGACGATGCAGCGCTCCGCCACGCTCGCGACGCGGCCCGGCTACGACCGGCGTTGGGACGACGAGATCTACGCGCGCGGCGCGCAGCTCAATCGCTGGCCGTACGACGCGGTCGTGAGCTTCCTGTTCCGCCACGCGCCGCGCGGCCGCGACCGCGCGCGCGTGCGCGTGCTCGAGATCGGCTGCGGAGCCGGCAACAACCTGTGGGCGGCCGCGCGCGAGGGCTTCGACGTCGCGGGCGTCGACGCCTCGAGCCTCGCGATCGACGCGGCGGCGCGCCGGCTGCGCGACGAGGGGCTCGGCGCCGACCTGCGCGTCGCGGGCTTCGAGGCGCTGCCGTTCGCCGACCGCGCGTTCGACCTCGCGATCGACCGGCTCGCGCTGACGTGCGCGCCGCGCGCGACGGCGCTGGACGCGGAAGGGGAGCTGCGCCGCGTGCTCGCGCCCGGCGCGAAGCTGTACACGAACGTGCTGTCGCGCGCGCACGCGACCGCGCAGTCGGCGGCGCTCGCGCCCGACGGAGGGCTCGCCGATCCGGCGAGCGGCACGCTCGCGGGCATGCCGCACATGCGCTTCTACGGGCCGGCCGAGCTCGACGAGCTGTGGGCCCGCGGCGGTTGGCGCGAGCTCGCGCGCGAGCACGTCGAGATCCGCGGCGCTTCCGGCGTGCACGCCGAGTGGCGCCTCGTGCTGGAGCGCGTCGCATGAACTCGCACACGAAGCCCCGCGTCGTCTTCCTCGGCAACCACACGGTCGGCGTGCGCACGCTCGAGGTGCTCGACGAGCACGCGGACCTCGCGGCCGTCGTCGCGCACCCGGACGATCCGGAGGACGGCGTCGTGTACGAGTCCGTCGCGCAGTGGGCCGTGCGGCGCGGCATTCCGTGCGTGCGCGCGGCGGGCCGCGATGCGCGGCTGCGCGAGTTCGTCGAGCTGCACGAGCCCGCGCTGCTGTGGATCGCCGACTACCGCTACCTGCTGCCGGCGGACCTGCTCGCGCTCGCGCCGCGCGGCGCGGTCAACTTGCACCCGTCGCTGCTGCCCGCGTATCGCGGCCGCGCGCCGCTGAACTGGGCGATCCTGAACGGCGAGACCGAGCTCGGGCTGTCCGCGCACTTCGTCGACGCCGGCGCGGACACCGGCGATCTGATCGAGCAGCGGCGCTTCGAGCTGCGCGACGACCAGGACGTCGGCGACGCGCTCGCGCTGCTGTACCCGCTGTACGCGGAGTTGACGCGCGACGTGCTGCGCCAATTCGAGCGCGGCCGCGTGCGCCGCCGACCGCAGGATGCGTCGCGCGCGAGCGAGTTCCCGCGCCGCAGGCCCGCGGACGGTGAGATCGACTGGACGCGCGACGCGCGCAGCGTGCACAACCTCGTGCGCGCGGTCGCGTGGCCGTACCCGGGCGCGTTCTGCGAGCACGCGGGCCGGCGGCTGCGCGTCTGGAAGTCGCGCGTGCTCGACGAGCCGGCGGGCGCGGCTCCCGGCACGCTGCTGTCGGCGCGGCCGAACGAGCTCGTGTTCGCGTGCGGCCGCGGCAGGCTGCGCGTGCTCGCCTGGACGTACGAGAGCGGCGCGGATGCGCTGCGGAGGGCCGCATGAGCGACGACTTCGCGCGCGACGACGACGACAACCGCGCGTTCTACGACCAGCGCGCGCCGGTCGCGGTGCACGGCTACCAGGCCGCCGACTGGGGTTCGCAGGCCTCGCAGGAGCGGCGCTTCGAAGTGCTCGCCGCGGGCGGAGCGCTGGGCGCGGGCTCGGTGCTCGACGTCGGCTGCGGCAGCGGCGATCTGCTGCACTGGTTGCGCGCGCGCGACTGGCGCGGCGCGTACACCGGCATCGACATCTCCGACGCGATGCTCGCGCGGGCGCGAGCGGCCGCGCCCGACGCGCGCTTCGAACGCGCGAGCGTGCTCGAGCTCGGCGCGCAACCCGTCGAGCGCTGCGACTGGGTGCTCGCGAGCGGGATCTTCGCGCGGCGCGTGCACGCGCCCGAGGAGTTCTTCGAGCGCGCGCTGGTCGCGATGCTGCGCGCCGCGCGCCGCGGCGTCGCGCTGAACTGCCTGTCGAGCGTCGGCCGCGCGGCGGAGCCCGGCGAATGGCGCTGCGATCCGCGCCTCGCGCTCTCGATCGCGCGCCATCGCGCCGGCGACAGCGGCGGGCGCGCCGTGCTGCGCGACGACTACCACCCCGGCGACTTCACGCTCTACGTGTACCGCGCATGAAGCTGTGCATCCAACAGCCCGCGTACTGGCCGTGGCTCGGCTTCATCGACCGCGTCGCGCGCTGCGACGTCGCGATCCTGCTCGACCACGTCGCGCTCGAGCACAACACGCGCACGCAGTTCACCAACCGCAACAAGGTGCGCACGGCGGACGGTTGGACGTGGCTGACCGTGCCGGTGCGCGCGCGCGACGAGCGCGGCGCGGTGCCGATCGAGCGCGTCGAGATCGCCGACGACGGGCGCTGGCGGCGCAAGCACCTCGCGACGCTGCGCCAGAGCTACGGCGGAGCGCGCGGCTGGGGGCGGCACGCGGAGTGGATCGAGAGCCTGTACGCGCACGAGTGGAGCACGCTCGCGCCGCTCGTCGAGGCGACCACGCGCCGGCTGCTCGACGCATTCGAGGTCGGCACGCCGCTCGTGCGCAGTTCCGCGCTCGCCTCGCGGACGCACAAGTCGCAGCTCGTGCTCGACCTGTGCCTCGAGCTCGGCGCCGACTGCTATCTGTCGGGGCCGTTCGGCCGCGACTACCTCGATCGCGCGGCGTTCGAGCGCGCCGGCGTGCGCATCGAGTTCCACGACTACGCGCATCCGGAGTACGAGCAGCTGCACGCGGGCTTCCACTCGCACATGTCGGCGCTCGACCTCGCGCTCACGCACCCCGACCGCGCGCGCGCGATCCTCGGGGCGCGGATGGGGGAGGCGCTGGCCGCATGAAGGTGCTGTGCATCGCCGCGCACCC
The DNA here is from genome assembly GCA_004296785.1 of Planctomycetota bacterium. Classification (GTDB taxonomy): domain Bacteria; phylum Planctomycetota; class UBA1135; order UBA1135; genus GW928-bin9. The sequence continues at coordinate 1,923 of SCVU01000041.1, read as the reverse complement.
GGACGACGAGGTGCTGGGCTGCGGCGCGACGCTGGCGCGCCTCGTGCGCGAGCGCCACGAGGTCGCGGTCGCGATCCTCGGCGAGGGCGTGACGTCGCGCAGCGGGCTCACGAGCGAGCAACAGCGCCGCGCGCTGGCGGAGTTGCGCGACGCGGCCGGCGCGGCTTCGCGCGCGCTCGGGCTCGACGCGGCGCCGCGGATGCTCGGCCTGCCGGACAATCGCTTCGACACGCTGCCGCTGCTCGAGGTCGTGCACGCGGTCGAGGCGCTCGTGCGCGAGTACGACCCGGAGCTCGTCTACACGCACCACGCCGGCGACTTGAACGTCGATCACCGCGTGACCGCGCAGGCGGTCAGCACGGCGCTGCGCCCGCAGCACGGCCGGCGCGTGCGCGAAGTGCGCGCATTCGAGATCGCGTCGTCGACCGAGTGGGCGTTCGAGACGAGCGGGCCGGCGTTCCGGCCGCAGATCTTCGTCGAGGTCGAGCACACGCTCGCGCACAAGCTCGCCGCGATGGCGTGCTACGAGGGCGAGGCGCGCGAGTACCCGCACCCGCGCTCGGCGCGCGCGCTGCGCGCACTCGCCGAGTGGCGCGGCGCGCAGGGCGGATTGCACACGGCCGAGGCGTACGAGCTCGTGCAGCGCCGCGAGGCCGAGCGGGAGGCCGCGTGAGCTCGGTCGCCGTGATCGGCGGCGGATTCCGCGGCATCGCGAGCGCGTGGCTGCTGCGGCGCGCCGGGCACGCGGTGACGCTCGTCGAGGCCGCGCCCGCCATCGGCGGACTGCTGCGCTCGACCGCGTGGAACGGCTACTGGCTCGATCCGGGCTGTCACGTCTTCGACAACTCGGACGACGACGAGACGACGGCGCTGCTCGACCTGCTCGGCGACGCGTACCACCCGATCGAAGTGCGCTACGCGTCGTGGATCGGCGCGCGCGCGAGCGAGGACAGCGGCGTGCCGCGGCTCGACGATCTGGGCGCGGCGACGTCGCAGCGCATCGTCGACGAGTGCGTCGCGGCGGCGCGCCGACCGGCCGAGCCCGCGCGCGATCTCGAGCAGCTCTTCCGCGCGCGCTACGGCGAGTGCGCCGCGGGCCACCTCGCCGCGGCGGCGCGCAAGGCGTACGGCTGCGACGCGCGCGAGCTCGCGCCGCTCGTCGCCGACCTCGGCGTGTTCCGCCGCGTCGGCATCGCGCCGGATGCGCAGGCGCTCGAGCTCAAGCGCGACCCGCGGCTCGACGCGATCGTCGCGGCGCGCCCGGGCGCGGACAAGCTGCGCTTCTACCGCGCGAGCGCCGGCAGCCGCGCGTTCCGCAACTACTATCCGACCGGCGCCGGCATCGGCGAGTTCGCGGCGCGCGCGCATGCGCGGCTGGTCGAGCTCGGCGTCGACGTGCGCACCGGCTGCGAGCTCGCCGCGCTCGCGCTCGACGCGCGCGGCGCGCGCATCGAACTGCACGAGCGCGCGAGCGGGCGCCGTACGTCCGCGCGCTGCGACCGCGTGCACTGGGCGCTGCCGCCGGAGCTGCTCGCGCGCAGCGTCGCCGGCGCGCCGGCGCTCGACGCGCACGTCCACGGCGTGCCGCTGCTCCTGTTCTATTTTGCGATCCAAAGCGCCGCCGCCGGTCGCTACTCGTACGTCAACGACTACCGGCCGCACACGCGCGTGTTCCGCGCGTCGTGTCCGGGCAATTACGGCTCGGGCAACTGCCCGCCCGGCGCGAACTACGTGTGCTGCGAGGTGCCCGCGGATCGCGCGAGCGAGCTGTGGACGGACGCCGAGCGCCTGTCCGGCGAGATCTTCGCCGAAGCGCGCGCGCTCGGCGTGCACGACGCCGCGACCGCGCGCGCCGCGCACGTCGTCCGCATCCCGTCCGCGCTGCGGCTGCCGACGCCGTCGTTCGAGCAGGGCCGCGCCGAG
>SCVU01000330.1 GCA_004296785.1 Planctomycetota bacterium | reverse complement strand
CCCGCCGGCGACGTGGGCGCGCATCGAGATCGATCCGCCGCTGCCGCCCGAGCTCGCGCCGCAGGTGGGGCGGCGGCTCAAGCTGCTCGCGGGTTTCGCGACGCGGCCGTTCGGCGCGGCGGACGGCGCGACGGGTTTCCTCGGCGACGGGCTCGTGCAGTCGGCGTTCGATCCGCTGGCGCACGAGCCGAGCGAGCACGCGCACGTGCTCGCGTGCGCGAGCGGCGGCGGCGCGGCGGAGCGCTGGTCGGAGATCATCGAGGTCGAGCGGCGCAGCCAGCTCGCGCTGCGCGAGCTCGACGCCGCGTGGCCCGGGACGAGCGCGGCGGCGGGCGAAGTGCGCTGGTGCGACTGGTCGCGCGATCCGTGGGCACTCGGCGCGTGCTCGTTCCCGGCGCCGGGCGAGCTGACGCGCAGCGGGCCGCTGCTGCGCGCGGAGCACGCGGGGATCCGGTTCGCGGGCGAGCACGTGTCGACGGCGTTCCCCGGGACGATGGAGGGCGCGCTGTCGAGCGGGTTGCGCGTCGCGCGCGAGCTGGTGAAGCGCGACGGGTTGAGGAGGGTGAGCTGATGAATCTGCGCACGGCGGCGTCGAGCCTCGCGGCGCTCGCCGCGCTCAGCGCGGCGATCGGTCTCGCCAACCGCGGCTGCGCGACGCCTTCGGCCGAGTCGGCAGCTCGCGCGCCGGCAGTGACGCGTGAGTCGAATCCCGCGCCCGCGAACATGGAGTCCGCACCGAGCACAAGCGTCGCGAGCACGAACGTCCCGAGCGCGATCGAAGCGACGGCGGCCGGCACCGAGACGCAGCGCGCGGTGCGAACGCCGAGCGCGCTCGTGCTGCGCGGCGTGCTCCACGCGCCACGGAACATGCCGCTGCCGGCCGAGACGCGCCTCGTGATCGGTGAGCAACAGTTCGTCGCGCTCGACGCCGCCGGCCGCTTCGAGTTCGCGTGGCCGTCCGAGCGCGACGTGTTGTCGATCCACGCCGACGCCGCGACGCTCTCCGACGTCGTGCTGGCACGCATGCGCCGCACCCACACCGGAGAGCTCGCGTCGGAACACAGCGTTGCGCAGTTCCACGGCGGCGAGCTCGCGCTTTGGGCGCATTCCGCGTGCATCGTCGTCGGACGCTTGAGCGCCGAGCCGTCGCCGCTTGATCGCGCCGCCGACTCCGAGCCCGTGCGCGTTCGGCTCTCCGCGGCGTACGACTGGCAGCGGATCGAACGCACGTGGAGCGGTGCTCCCGGCGACGCGTTCCGCTTCGAGCACGTCCCGCTCAGCGGCAGCGTCTCGCTGCACGTCGAAGGCGCGACGCTGTGGGTCCACGAGCGTCTAGTCGAGGGTACGGCGCCGGGCGCGACGATCGACGTCGGCGTGATCGGCGAGCACGCGTATCCACTGCACGGGCACCTGTACGACGATCGCGGCGTGCCCGTCGCGGGCGGCGGCGTGCGCGCGTACGCGCGCGAGCCAGACGGCAAGCTGCGCCCGCTCGGAACGACCGAAACCGACGACTCCGGCCGGTTCGATCTGCCGCGCGTGCCCCTGCTGCCGCTCGTGTTTCGCGCATGCCACTACGAGGGCGACCTCGATTACCCGACGATGCTGACGACGCAGGAGTTTGGGCCCAGCGCCGCGGCGTTCGAGGCCGGCATCGAACTCCGCCTCGCGTCGCTCGTGCACCTCGCCGGCATCGTGTTGCGGCCGGACGGCAGCGCGGTCGCCGACGCTTTCATCCGCTTCGCGAGCGACGGAGTCCGGCACGAGACGGAACAGCGCGAAGGGCTGTCGGACGTGGGTGCTACCACGGACGCACTCGGTCGCTTCGGATTCGACGTGAAGTCCGGACGCACTGAGCTGTGCGTGTGGGAAGACCGACATGTCCTCGGCGGGCCGAATCTGGTCGCGTGCGTCGAAGTCCTCGCGCCGGACGAGGCAGTCGTCGTCAGACTCGCTCCGATCGCTCCCCTACGCGGTCGCGTCGTGCTGGACGACGGCACGCCTTGGAACGAGCGCTGGACCCTCGAGGCATGGTGCAAGAACGTGGTCGTGACGGACTCGTCCCGCGGGACGTACGACGCAAGCGTGTTCGAGAATACTCGGCTGTGGCCGGGCCGTTGGCGAGTGCGCGCGCGCACTCCGCGAGGCCTGACTTCGCCGATGCTCGAACTCGACGTGCCCGCGGACCTCGAACGCGAACACGTGCTGGTGCTGCGGCCATGAGCGCGCCAATCGCTTCCCGCATCGCGCTCGCCGCGTGCGCACTGTGCGCGTGCCGCGAGTCGGAGGTCGAAGTCGTCGCGCCGCCGGCGCCCGCGGTCGCAGCACCCCCCGCCGTCGACGCGATGCTCGTGCCGAGCGAAGCGATGCGCGTGTCGACGACCGCGTTCCTGCGCGGCCGCGTGATGGCGCCTCGCGAGATGCCGCTGCCTGCGGACGCGCGCATCGCCGCGGTCGCCGACGCCGGGACCTGGCGACCGTTCCTGCACATGCGCAAGGAGCCGCGCGAGTCATTCGCGATCGGCACCGACGGCGCGTTCGAGTTCGCGTGGCCGGCGGACGCCGAGCAGGTCACGCTCTACGCCGACGCGCCGACGCTGGCGGACGTCGCGCTCGCGATCGTCTTCCGCATCGCGCCCGACGCCTACGAGTTCGGTCGGGTCGAAGCTCTGCCCCGCGCGTACGCCGCGCCGCAACTCGGCGTCGCGGAACGACACCGGTACGTCGACGGGCGCATGCTCGTCGCAGCGCACTCGGCGATGATCATCGTCGGCCGCCTGACGTCCGAGCCGCCCGTGCTCGCGAGCGCGGCGAGCTCCGAACGGGCCACCGTGCGCGTCCACGCATGGCGCCACGAGCAGATCGAATGGAGCGCGGCGATCGCCGCGGGCGAAGCGTTCCGATTCGAGCACGTCCCCATCGGCGGGCCGATTGCGTTCTCGATCGAAGGCACGCGCCATTGGCTCGGATCGACGACCGTCGAGCAACCGCGCGCGGGCGAGACACGTGACGTGGGCGTGGTCGGCGAGCTCCGCTATCCGCTGCGCGGTCGGCTGATCGACGCGAAAGGCGCGCCCGTGTTCGGCGGCGGCGTGCGCGCACTGGAACTCGAGGGCGACAGCATCGCGCAACACATTGGCTGGTCCATCACGGCGCCCGACGGTCGATTCGAGCTCGCGCGCGTGCCGCTGCGGCCGATCGTGCTGCGCGCGGGCCGGCACAATCCCGAGCACGGTGGCGGCGGACTGCTGAGCGTGTTCCAACTGACGCCGGACGCGTCACTGCTCGCGCGCGAGCTCGTGCTGAAGCTCGATCCGGTCGCGCGTCTCTCCGGCACGGTCACCGGACCCGACGGCGCGCCACCGCCGAGCTACGCGACGCACGTGTTGATCTCCGACTCCCAGCGATCGACCGACGCCGATCCGTGGCGCAGCGCATTCACGCGCGGCTCCGGCATCGATGCGCACGGTCGCTTCGTGTACGAGGAGCTTCCGTTCGGCGAGCACGAGCTCTGCGTGTGGTGCGAGCCACGCGAGGCGGGCAAGCCGGCGATCGGCGCGGTCGTGCGAGTCACCGCACCAGCAGATGATGTCGTCGTCCGACTCGCGCCGCTGCCGCCGCTGCACGGTCGTGCGGTGCACGCCAACGGTGCGGCGTTCGACGGCCCGTGGGTGCTCTCCGCGCGACGGGAGTTCGAGAACCGCGACCTCGAGTGCACGCAGAGCGCATTCGAGCACGCGCACCTGACGCCCGGCCGCTGGGAGATCCGTGCGTACGCGGCGGGCGGACTGAGCTCGGCGCTGCTCGAGCTCGACCTGCCCGCGGACCTCGCGCGCGAACACGTGCTCGTGCTCGAGCCATGAGTGCGCGCATCGCATCCCGCGCGGTGCTCGTCGCCTGCGCCGCGCTCGCCGCGCTCGCGATCGCCGGCGGCGCTTGCTGGTTGCGCCGCCCGGCCGAGGACGCGGTGATTCGCGGCGCGCCGAGCGCTGCGCGCAGCGCGCACGCCGACGCCGCGCTCGAAGCGCGCGCCGACGAACCCGCGCCGAGCGCAGCGCGCGAGCTCGACCCCGCCTCCGCCGCTCCCAAAGCGCGCCGCTCGATCGTCGCAGGCTCCGACGTCGTGCGCGGCCGCCTGCTCGCCCCGGCGGACATGCCGCTGCCCGAAAAGACGCGCATGATCGCCGTCGTCGACGACGACGACTGGCAGAGCTTCCTGCACCAGCGCGCCGGCGGCGCGCGCCTCACGCTCCAAGTCGGCGCCGACGGCGAGTTCGGGTTCGCGTGGCCGTTCGACGCCGACCGGGTCACGCTCTACGCCGACGCGCCGACCCTCGCCGACGTCGCGCTCGCGGTCATCCACCGCAGTGCGAACAGCGGCTTCACGTTCGCGCGCGTCGAGCGCGTCCCCGGCGAATGGATCGCGCCGACGCTCGCGCCGCAGCAGCGCGTCGCCTACTCCGACGGCGCGCTCGAACTGCGCGCGCAGCCCGCGATCGTCCTCATCGGACGCCTCGGCGCCGCGCCGGCGCCGGGCGAGCGCCTGACGCAGCACGACTTCGCCGACGTGATCGTCCGTGCGTGGTTGGACGAGCAACTTGAGTGGAAGATCGACCGGCTCGCCCCCGGTGCGAGCTTCCGCTTCGAGCACGTGCCGCTCGGCGGCGACGTCAGCGTGCGCATCGAAGGTCCGCACCACTGGCTCGAGCCGCTCTCGATCCCCGCCCCGCGCGCCGGCGAGACGCGCGACCTCGGCGAACTCGGCGAGCGCCGCTACTCGCTGCGCGGCCGCCTCGTCGACGCGCGCGGCGCGCCCGTCGCGAGCGGCGGCGTGCGCGCGCACGAGGTCGGTCGCAACGGCTTCCCGATGCACGTCGACTGGACGAGCACGGATGCGGAGGGCCGCTTCACGCTGCAGCACGTGCCGCCGCGCGCGATCGTCGTCCGCGCGGGCCGCAATCACCCGGAGTTCGGCACGCCCGGCGTGCTGACCTCGGTCGAGATCGCGCCCGAGGCGGTGCTCGCGGACGCCGAGCTGCTGCTGCAGCTCGCGCCGAGCGCGCACCTGGCCGGCCTCGTGCTGCGGCCCGACGGCACGCCGGCGGCGGGCGCGCGCCTGCGCATCGAGCGCTCGGCGCGAGATCGCGAGCGCTGGGACGGCGACGGCAGATTCGATGCGCACGCCGACGAGCACGGCCGCTTCGCGTTCTTCGAAGTGCCGGCGCGCGCGCTCGACCTGTGCGCGTGGGAGGATCGCCAACTGCTGAACGAGCCGAACCTCGTCGCGCGGCTCGGCGTCGCGCCGGGCACGGACGACCTCGTCGTGCGGCTCGCGCCGATCGCACCACTGCGCGGCCGCCTCGTCACCGACGGCGGCGCGCCGTGGAACGAGCGCTGGTATCTCGAGACCTCGAGCGACAGCGTCGACTGGTGGGGCGGCACGTTCGACACGAGCGCGTTCGAGCACACGCGGCTGTGGCCCGGTCGCTGGTGGATCCAGGCGCGCACCGAGAGCGGGTTGCGCACGCAGACGATCGAGCTCGACGTGCCCGCGGACCTC
>SCVU01000329.1 GCA_004296785.1 Planctomycetota bacterium | reverse complement strand
TGCGCGCCGAGTTGCGCGCGCGCTGAGTCGAGCGCTGAGTCGAGCGCTGAGTCGAGCGCGGCGCTGCTTCCAGAAAAGAGAGCGGTCGCGATTCTTGTCTCGCGGATGGGAACCCGTGCGTCGAGCGGGCCTGTCGATCTCGACGCACGCGCGCGCCGCGGGCATGCTCGGCGCGATCGAGCGGTGCACCGCCGCTCGTCGCTTCCATCCGGAGATCAACGCCATGTCGTCGCTCGCTCGCAGCGCTCGTTTCGCCGCGCTTTCCGCTCTCGCCATCGCCGGTCGCTCGCCGGCGCAATCCAGTCCGCCGATCACGCCGGTCGACGTGCTCGTCAACGGCCGCTTCGAGCAGTCGGTCACTTCGACGCACGGAAGCCCGGGCGCGACCGTCTACGGCGCCTACTGGAACAACGCGGAGGACAAGACTGTCGACACCGGAACGTCGCAGGAGCGCGCGCTGCAGCTCTCGCACGCCGGCGATCACGTCACGCAGCGCTGCGCCGGCTACGAGTACACCGCGCAGGGTGAGGGGGGCGTGCAAGGCGGCACGCTGAGCACGGTGATCAGCGGCAAGTACTACACGACCGACGTCGACAACGTCGCCGAACTCGTGCTCGAGGAATCGGGCCTCGCGATGAACTCGGGCCTATGGGATTTCGCGAACAACCCGCCGGAGACCGGAGCCCAGTTCGGCGCGTTCCAGTACTGGATCAAGGACACGACGACCAGCGCGATCACGGACATGAGCCCGTTCCCGCCGGCGTCGGGGATCGAGACGTTCCTAGGCAAGTGGGCGCCGAGCTCGACCGCGCTGACGTGGGTCAAGCTCGAGAGCCAGGCCGCGGCGAAGGACAAGGTCGCGATCCGCGCGTGGCAGGCTCCGGCCGACGGACGCGTGCTGATCGAGAGCCGCGCATGCTGGGACCGCGACTTCCTGCCGCACCCGGTCGTGTGGGACGACTACGACGTGTACGTCGGCATCACCGTCTACGAGAGCGAGACGAACCGCACGCCGATCGCGGTCCCGTACAGCGCGCGGCCGCTCGGGCCCGGCGACGGGCTCACGATCAGTCAGTACGTCGACGTCGAGGCGGGCAACATGGTCGCGTTCGAAGTGGCGGAGTGCGAGCACACGTCGTCGTCGCTCGCCGTGCGCTTCGATCCGACGATCAGCTACCAGCCGCGGAAGGTCACCTACCGCTTCACCGACCAGTCGCTGCCGACGCCGCAGTACCCGCCCGACGAGAGCGGCCCGCTGATCCGCGAGCAGGTCACGACCGCGGGGAGCTGGCACAGCTTCAGCTTCGACGCGGGCGAGGACTTTGCGTCGTGGTACTCGCTGATCGACGAGTACGAGCACGGGCCGGTGCCGCAGCTCACGCTGCGGCTCGAGCTCACGTCCGTGGCCTCGCACACCGACTACGTGCGCTTCGACGACCTGCAGATGTCGACCGGCATGCTGCACCTGAGCTCGCAGCAGCTCGAGGACGAGATTCGCGCCGAGCTCGAGCGCGTGATGGAGAACCACCTCGAGTACGCGTTCGAGGATCAGACGACGCACGTGCGGGAACCGCACGCGCGCTACGCGTTCGACATCCTCGACGGCGCGAACCAGACCGATCTGTGGGTGCCGGGCGACCTCGACGTGACGCAGTTCGGCAAGCAGAGCTCGCTGTCGAACCTCGCGCTGACCGCCTCCGAGCAGTACTACCACGACACGTTCACGCCGTGGGTGCTCGCGGAAGCGGAGGCGCTCGTGCAGCACGCGCATCCGACGCACGGGATCTTCTCGATCTACGACTTCGGGTCGAGCACCTACGTCGCGCCGGATCACACGGCGACGCACAAGCTGGTCAACCTCGGCGCCGACATCTCGTACCTGCTGCGCGTGTACGACCTCACGCACGACTTCCGCACGCTCGAGACTGCGTATCGGATGGGAGCTGTTGCGCTGGCGGAGGGTGCGACCGACATGCCCGACACGGTCGAGACGCTGTACCAGATGCGGCTCAAGTACCACGCGAGCGGATCGCCGACTTTCGAGAAGCTCTTCACCGCGGCGGAATACGTCGCCGTGCACGCCGAGCGCGCGCTGGCCATGCAGGTCTTCGCCGCGCTGTCCGCGCGGACCGCGCCGTACGGATCGAGGTTCTCGCAGTCGGGCGCGATGCTCGCGGCGGCGAAGAGCGTGGCCAGCTGGTTCCACGGCGAGTACGCCTCTCCGGGCTACGGCGCGTACTGGATGAACATCGACAACGAGTTCGACGACGTGTTCGGCTACCCGTCGGGCGCGGCCTTCGCCGCGCTGCAAGACGTCACGGGGACGGAGTTCTCCGACGTGCTCGAGCAGGGCGTCGACGAGTTCCATCCCGAATGGGTGCAGACCATGGCGCGCGCGACGCGCATGGCGGGCGACCAGCAGCGCGGCTGGAACGCGTGGATCTACTTCTTCGATCTCAATCCATCCGCCCAGTACGAGCTCGGGAAGGCGTACGTCGACGCGACGCTGAACTACGTGCGCGGGTGCCAGCTCGGCAACGGCGTGTGGTCGGCCGTCAACGTCTCCGCGTTCCAGCACCCCGATCTGTCCGGCTTCGGCGGCACGCCGCTGACCGCGTCCGACGGCAATCGCTTCGCGCCGCTCGCGCGCGCGTACTCGAACGCGGGGCTCGCGAGCCAGGGCATCGTGAACTCCACGCTGCGCGCGGATCTGCGCGCGATCTTCGCGTCGATGCTGCGGATGAACCGGCTCCACTACGGCCAGTACTTCGAGCACCTCGGGTCGCTGAGCCCCGGCGATCAGCTCGGCTACATGGATGCGCCGAACTACACGGCTCTGCCGTCGAGCTCGGCGCCGATCAACGCCGGCTGGGAGTTCCGCGCGCTCGGCTCGACGCCCGACATGCTGCGCGCGATGGAGTCGGACCTCGGCATCGAGCGACCGACCGCCGCGGTGACTCCCGCCGACCTGGGCTACACGTCCGCGGTGACCGCGAGCTCGCAGCAGTTCGCGTACGGGGACGCCGACGGAGTCTCGGACATCGCCGAGGAATGGGTGCGCGTGACGGTGTTCCAGAGCGGCTCGCCGGTGCTCGACGTCGGCGTGCCGATCACGAGCTCGGTGTTCGACATCACGAGCACGTCGACGACGCGGACGGCGACGTGGAAGACGCCGCCGTACCTAGCGAGCGGCTACACGTACCGCTTCTCGCTGATCGTGCGCGACACCACGGATCGCTGGAAGATGGACACCGCGACGTACGAGCTCTGAGGGAAACACGCCGAGCCGCGCGCGCGCCGCGATGCGATTGGCGCGCCCGGCAGGACTCGAACCTGCGACCGGTGGATTAGAAATCCACTGCTCTATCCAGCTGAGCTACGGGCGCGCTCCGTGCGCACTTTACGCGGCGCGCGCGGGTGCTGCGAGTCCGCGCCGCGGCGCTGCAACCGGCCCCGCTGCCGGACTGCGCTTCGCCGCGCGCGACCACGCGAGTAACCTCTGCCCGCGATGACCGCCCACGACTTCCTGATCACGCTGACGATCGTGCTGATCACGGCCGGCGTGACAACGGTGCTGTTCCAGCGCCTGAAGCTCCCGGTCGTCCTCGGCTACCTGCTCGCGGGCCTCCTCGTCGGCCCGAACCTCGCGGTCCCGATCTACGCGGACCGCAACATCGTCGCGATCCTCTCCGAGCTCGGGCTGATCCTGCTGCTGTACTCGCTCGGCCTCGAGTTCAGCCTGCGCCGGCTCGTGCTCCTCGCGCCGCGCGTCGGCCCCGCGGCGATCTTCCAGTCGGGTGTCCTCGTCTGGCTCGGCTACCTGCTCGGCCGCGCGTTCGGCTGGAGCAGCACCGTCAGCCTGTTCGCCGGCGGCGTCGTCGCGATCTCGTCGACGACGATCATCGCGCGCGCGTTCGACGAGCAGAAGGTCGGCGGCAAGCTGCGCGAGCTCGTGATCGGCATCCTCGTCGTGGAGGACTTGATCGGGATCTTCCTGATCGCCGTGCTCACCGCGGTCGGCAGCGGCGAGGCAGCCGGCGCCGGCGCGCTCGCGAAGGCCGGCGGCAAGCTCGCGGCGTTCCTGGCCGTGCTCGTCGTGGTCGGCCTGCTCGTCGTGCCGCGCGCGACGCGCTGGCTGCGCAAGCTCGATCGACCGGAGACGATGCTCGTCGCGAGCATCGGCTTCGCGTTCGGCGTCTCGCTCTTGTGCCAGCAGTTCGGCTACTCGGTCGCGCTCGGCGCGTTCCTCGCCGGCTCGCTGATGGCGGAGTCGGGCGAGCAGCACTACCTCGAGGAGCTCGTGAAGCCGGTGCGCGACCTGTTCGCCGCGCTGTTCTTCGTCTCGGTCGGCATGCTGATCGACCCGCGCTCGATCGTCGAGCACGCCGGCGCGATCGCCGCGTTCACCGCGCTCGTCATCGTCGGCAAGATCGGCAGCGTCGCGCTCGGCGCGTTCCTGAGCGGACACGGCACGCGCACCTCGGTGCAGGCCGGCCTCGCGCTCGCGCAGATCGGCGAGTTCGGCTTCATCATCGCCGGGCTCGGCCTCGCGCTCGGCGCGACCGACGAGGGTCTGAGCGCGATCGCCGTCGCCGTGTCGGCGCTGACGACGCTGACGACGCCGCTCGCGATCCGCTGGTCCGACCGCGCGGCCGACTGGGTCGACCGCGTGATGCCGCACTCGTGGCAGACGTTCACCGCGCTGTACGGCAGCTGGATCGAGAAGCTGCGCCGCCCCGACGCGCGCCAGGGCGCGCGCTCGCTGCTGTGGCAGCGCGCGCGCTGGCTCGCGTTCGACGCGTTGCTGTTCTGCGCGGTCGTGATCGCCGGCGCGGTGTACGGCGCTCGCGCGGCGGAGGAGCTCGTCCTCCGCACCGGCTTCGCCGCCGCGAGCGCGCAGTGGCTCGTGCTGTGCGCGACGGCGCTCGCCGCGGTGCCGTTCGGCCTGGGGATGCTGCGCGTGTCGCGGCGCCTGTCGCTCGATCTCGCCGAGCGCGCGCTGCCGTCGCCGGTGCGCGGCGCCGACCTCGCGGCCGCGCCGCGGCGCAGCTTCGCGCTCGCGCTGCAGCTCGCGCTGCTCGGCGCGGTCGCGCTGCCGCTGCTCGCGGTGCTGCAGCCGTTCCTGCCGTCGATGCCGACGCTGATCGCGGCGCTCCTGTTGTGCGGCGCGTTCGGCTGGGCGCTGCAGCGCGGCGCATCGAATCTGCAAGGGCACGTGAAGGCCGCGGCCGAGGTGCTCGCCGACGCGCTCGCGTCGCAGTCGCACACGGCGCCGGCGGTGGCGAGCGCGGGGAGCGCGGGGAGCGCGGCGCAGCAGCCCGCCGAGCCGGCCGCGCTCGCGGCGGCGCGCCAACTGCTGCCGGGCATGGGCGAGCCGACGGCGCTGCGCGTCGAGGCCGGCAGTCGCGCGGCGGGTCGCACGCTCGGCGAGCTCAGGCTGCGCGGCCGCACCGGCGCGACGGTGCTCGCGCTGCTGCGCGGCGAGCGCGTCGTGCTGATGCCGGGCGCGCTCGAGCGGCTCGAGCCGGGCGACGTGCTCGCGGCATCGGGCACCGCTGAGGCGCTCGACGCGGCGCGCGACGAGCTGCGCGCGCCGCGCTAGCATCGAGCGCGATGTCGAGCTCGCCTGCGAATCCAGCGAACGCGCTCGCAGCGTGGGAGTCGATCCCGCGGCTCGTGCATGCGCTCGTCGACGATCGCTCGGAGGCGGAGCTCGACGCGCGCGCGGATCCGAAGACGATGACGCCGCGCGAGCTCGTGCACCACATCGCGGAGGCGAACGTCGTGGCCGCGAGCATCGTCATCGCCGCGCTCGGCAGCCCCGGCTGCGTCTACGACTGGTCGTGGATGGTGCCGGCGCCGCCGTGGATGGAGCGTCTCGCGTACGGCGCGAAGCCGATCGCGCCGGCGCTCGCGCTGGTCGACGCGCTCAACGCGTACGTCGCCGCGCAGATCCGGCCGCTCGCGGACGGCTTGCAGCGGACCGTGCAGTTGCGCGACGCGCCGGGCGGTCCGCTGCGGACGGCGACCGTCGCCGACGTGCTCGCGGCGGAGGCCGAGCACGCGCGCCACCACGTCGACGAGTGGCGCGCGGCGCTGCGCTAGGATGGTCGCTGGCCAAGGAGGCTCCGCATGCGCTCGACTCGTTGCCGCAAGCTCACGCTCCCGTTCTGCGCTGTCCTCGTCTCGAGCGGCGCCGCGGCGCAGTGCCTCGACAAGATCCTCCCAGCCGATCCGCACGACGGCGCCGCGTTCGGCATCAGCGTCGCGTTGCACGCGAACCGCGCGATCGTCGGCGCGCTCGGACACGGCGTGCCGAACCCGGCCGGCGGGCCGGCGCCGAATGCCGACGGCGCAGCCTATCTCTTCGAGCGCGGGCCGAACGGTTGGGTCCAGACGGCGCAGCTGTTCGCCGATCCGACGTCGTGCGTCGCGAACTTCGGCGCGTCGGTCGCGATCCACGGTGACCTGGCGTTCGTCGGCTCTCCGTTGGACTCGACGCACGGTCTCAATTCGGGCGCGGTGCACGTCTACGAGCGCACTGCGTCCGGCTGGCAATCCGTCGCGAAGCTCGAAGGGTCGGACGCGAGCACCGAGGACCAGTTCGGATACGCAGTCGCGTTCGACGGGCAGCGCTTGGCGGTCGCGGCACGTTGGGCCAACGGCTACACGCAGGCGGGCACGCCGACGAGCTCGCCGCGAGGCGCCGCCTACGTGTTCGAGCACACCGGCGGCGCGTGGGTGCAGACGGCCGAGCTCCAGGCGACGCAGCTGGTCGGCGCGGAGCAGTACGCGTACGCGATCGCGCTTTCGGGCGATTGGTTGGCCGTCGGTGCGCCGCTGACGAACGGCGCGACGCGCTCCGCGGGTGCGGTGTATCTCTATCGGCGCAACGGCGGCGCGTGGGTGTACGACAGCAAGCTCACGCCGACCGGCTCGAGCTACGGCGACTACTTCGGCAAGTCCGTCGCACTGGAAGGCACTCGACTGCTCGTGGGGGCGACCCTCGACGACGAGATCCAGGGCAACGCCGGCGCGGCCTACGTGTTCGAGTTCGGCCCGAACGGCTGGACGCAGACGGCCAAGCTGCACGGCGCGGGAGTGATCACGCAGGAGCAGTTCGGTTGGTCGGTCGCGCTGGACGGCGAGCACGCGCTGATCGGCGACAACGACTTCCAGGACTTCAACGGCGGCGCCGCGCACTTGTTCGAGCACCGCACCGAGGGATGGTTCGAGCTCGCGCGGCTCCAGCCCGACTACAGCTACACATCGGTATTCAGTCGTGCGGTCGCACTCTCCGACGGAACCGCGTTGGTCGGTTCGCGGTACGACGACACGCAGGCGCACAGCGGTGGCGCGGTGTACAGCTTCGGCGTGCCCACCGCGAACTCGGTCCAAGCATCGACGCAGCAGATTTCGGCTGCGACCGGCGGCTCGCAAGTGCTGCAGATCGATGCCGGCTGCACGTTCGCTGGGCGCGTGTACCTGACGCTGGGTTCGCTCGGCGGATACGCGCCCGGTCTCGACATGAAGCCGCTGATCGTGCCGCTGAATCCCGACGCGTACTTCTTCCTGACGCTGCAGGCGCCGAATCACGCGCCGCTGTCGAGCTCGCTGGGAGTGCTCGACGCTCAGGGACGCGGCGCGACGACGATTTCGATCGCGCCGGGCTCGGTCGCGAACCTCGTGGGTCTGACCGGCTGGCATGCATTCGGCGTCGTGCTGTTCGACCCGTACGCGTTCGTGGCGTTCGCGAGCGCGCCGCAGCGGCTCGACATCGCGCCGTGAACGACTAGGGCAGCAGCGCCAGCGGCTCCGCGTTCGTCGCGAACACGACCGCGGGCCCGGCGAGATCGATGACGACCGCCGCGTGGTGCGCGGTCGTTCCGGCGAGCGCACCGACGAGCCCCGGCGGAATCGACAGCAGCGTTTCCGCGCGTCCGTCGGGGCCGAGCACGCCGAGCGACGCGCTGAGCGGCGCGTGATTCGGCGAGCCGAGCGTGAACGAGGTGTACGCGTCGAACGCGAGCGCCACGGTCCACGCGCCGACCGGGATGCCCGGCGCCATGCCCGAGAGCGACCCGAGCACGAGGTAGAGCTGGCCCGTGTGCACATCTCCCGCGAGCACGCGCAGCGCCTGGAAGCCGCCGAGGTCCGCGCTCGGTGCCGGCGTGCCGCCGAACTGCGGCGCGCTGTTGCCCCACGCGATCGAGTGGCGCAATCGGATCGGGCCGTGCAGGCAGCCGCTGCCCTGGCCGAGCGGTTGATCCGCGAGGTTGCCGAGCAGGCTGCAGCGCTCGAGCACGACGCCGCTCGCCTCCGCATACAGGCCGGCGCCTGCGCCGGCCGCGCCGCCGCCGTAGCGCGCGCTGCACTGGCGCAGCACGCAGTCGCGGATCGTCGGTGCGGCGATCGGCGCCGCCGCGCTGGCGAGGCAGCTGATCGCGCCGCCGTAGCCGTCGGGCGAACTCGCGTTGAGCAGCGCGAAGCCCTGCAGCACCGAAGCGGCACCCTCGCCGGAGTGGAAGCGCACGAGGCTCGTGCCCGGCGCCGGCGCGACGATGCGCGTCGCGGTCGCGCCGCCGAGGCCGATCAGCTCGATCGCGCGTCCGTGGAAGTCGATCGTCTCGACGTAGGTGCAGGGCTGCGCGAGCACGCGGTCGCCGTTCTGCGCGGCGTCGATCGCGAGTTGGAGGCTTGCGCCGGGGGCAACGTAGAAGTCGGTCGCGTGGGCGACGCCCGCGAGCGCGAGCGAGAGCGAGAGCCGCCGGCAGGGCGAAGCGCGGGGCACGCAGCGAGTCTAGCGCGGCCGCGCCGGCCGGTTGGCTCGCGGGCGTTGCGCCCGCGCGCTAGTCTCCTCGCGGAGAGCCCGGCATCGAGATCCTGATCCTGCTGTTCGTCGGCGTGCCGCTCGCGCTGCTCGTCACCGCGATCATCCTCGCGCTGCAAGCGCGCGCGCAGAGCGAGGAGCTGCGGCGCGCGGTGGGGGAGCTGCGCCATCGGCTCGACCGACTGGAGTCGTCGCGGCGCGCGGAGCCGAGCGCGCCGGCGCCGACCGCGGCACCGACCCCAGCATCGGAACCGGCGCCGGTTCGCGTCCTGCCCGTCGTCGCCGCACCAGCAGCGCCAGCGCCGGTTGCGACACACGCGCCGGATCCCACGCCGCCACGCGCGCCGGAGTTCGCGCCCGCTCCGGCGGCGCCGCGCGCTGATCCGCCGCAGATCTCGCTCGAGGAGCGCGTCGGCTCGCGCCTTTACGTCTGGATCGGCGCGATCGCGTTCGCGTGCGGCGGCGTCCTCCTCGTCAAGTACTCGATCGATCGCAACCTGCTCTCGCCGACCGTGCGCGTCGCGCTCGGCGTGCTGCTCGGCATCGCGCTGCTCGCGCTCGGCGAGCGCTGGCGCGGCCGCAACCTCGGCGCGGCGGTCAGCGCGGCCGGCGTGTGCGACCTGTTCGCGTGCCTGCTCGCATCCGTTCACCTGTACGGACTGATCGGCCCGGTCACCGGCTTCGCGCTGATGATCGCGCTCACCGCGCTCGCGATCTGGTTGTCGCTGCGCCAGGGTCCCGCGGTCGCACTGCTCGGGCTCGCCGGGGGCTTCATCACGCCCGCGCTGCTCGGAAGTCAGGAGCCGCGCGCGCTGCCGCTGCTCGCGTGGTGCCTCGTGTTGCAGGGCGCGCTGTTGTTCCTCGCTCGCGCGCGCCGCTGGGAGTGGATCGGCTGGCTGTCGGTCGGCGCGGCGCTGGCGTGGTCGGCGGTGTGGCTGTTCGGGCCGCTCGAAGCCGCGCGCTCGCCGTGGCTCGGGCCGTACCTGCTCGGCTCGCTCGCGCTGACGTTCGCGACGGCGCGCGGCGCGGGCGGGGACGGCGGGTGGACGGCGCTGCGCGCCGTCACGGCGTTCGCGGTCCTGCCGCTGCTCGTGCTGCTCGTGCGCGGCGGCGCGCTCAGTGCCGGCGGTTTCAGCGCGATCGACTGGACGTACCTCGGCTGCGCGAGCCTCGGCCTGATCGTGTTCGCGCGCATGCGCGAGAGCGAGCACGCGCTCGCGTGGCTCGGCCTCGCCGCTCCGCTCGCTGCGTTGGCGTCCGCGCACCACGGCGGGGCGCTGTCGCCCGCGCACGGCGCGTGGCTCGCGGTCGCGTTCGGCGTCGCGACCGCGCTGTGCGCGTACGTCGGCGCTTCGCGCGGTCGCAACGAGGGAGCCTTCGCCGCGCTCGCGGTCTGTGCACTGCTCGGGCACCTGCTGCTTGCGTGGTGGGAACTTCCCGAGGCCGAGTGGACCGAGTTCGCGTGGGCGCTCGCGGCGTTCGCGATCGCAGTCGCCTGCGCGGCGGCCGCCGCGGCGTCGCTGCGCCGGCGCGGCGCGTCGGATCGCCACGCGGGCGCGCTTGCCGCGTACTGCGCCGGCGCCAGCGCGGCCGTCGCGCTCGCGCTCGGGTTCGCGCTGCGCCGCGAGTGGATCGCCGCGGCCGTCGCGCTCGAGATCCCGTGCGTGCTCGCGCTCAGCGCGCGGCTGCGCGTGCCGGCGCTTCGCCGGGTCGCGCTGGCGCTGCTCGTCGCGTGCGCGGCGCAGCTTGCGCGCGCTCCGTTCCTCGTCGAGCCGCCGCACGAGCACCTCTCCGGCTGGCTGCTGTTCGGCTACGGCGTGCCGGTGTGCGTCGCGGTGATCGCGGCGCGGCAGCTCGTGCGCGCGGGCAGCGCGGATCTGGCTGAAGTGTTCGCGTGCGCGGCGCTCGTCGCCGCCTGTGTGCTGGCATGCTTCGAGGTCCGCGCGCTGTTCCACCCGGGCCTCGAGCTGATGCAGTGCCTGGACGCAGGGATCGGCGCGCGCGAGAGCGGGCTGTGGGCGGCGGCATGGCTCGCCGCGGCCGCCGCAGCCGTGCGCGTCACGCAGGTATGGCCGCGGAGCGTGCTGCGAGTGCTCGCACTCGTCGCGTGCGCCGGCGCGCTGCTCGTCAATCTGATTGGACTGTACGGTCGCGGCTCGTTGTGGACGCATGAGCGCGTCGGCGAGTGGCCGATCTTCAACGCGCTGCTCGTGATCGTCGGCCTGCCGCTCGCCGGCTGGTGCGCGGTTGCGTTCGCGTTGCGCGCCTGTGGGTGGCGGATCGCGAGCGCGCTCGCCAGCGTCGTCGCGCTCGGATTCGGGTTCATGCTCGTCACGTTCGAAGTGCGGCAGGGCTTCCGCGGCACGCTGCTCGGTTCCGGCGCGGGCACCGCGGCGGAGACCTACGCGTACTCGGCCGCGTGGCTCGCGTACGGCGCCGTGTTGCTCGGTCTGGGGATCCGCACGCGCAGCGCGCTGCTGCGCTGGGCGTCGCTCGTCGTGATGCTCGTCGTGATCGCGAAGGTGTTCCTCTACGACCTGTCGGAGCTGCGCGACCTGTGGCGGGTCGCGAGCTTCCTCGGCCTGGGCGTCTGCGCGATCGCGATCGGCTGGGTCTACCAGCGCTTCGTGTTCCCGCGCGGGTCGCGCGGTTGAACGCCGCTACGCCTGCGGCAGCTTGCTGCCGAAGCCCGCGGGATTGCCCCACGGGTTCGGAGTCGGCGTCGCGGCCGGCCCGGCCGGCTTCTGCTGCTGCTCGACGATCGCAAGCGGCCAGTGCGCGAGCTTCTTCCCGTCGACCTCCGCGATGAACGCGTAGTTGCCCTTCTTCAGCGGGATCGGGATCGCGAGCGCGAGATTGACTGGCAGCGCCGGCTGCGCGGGCGTCTCGAAGTTCACCGTGATCTCCGGCACGAGCAGCGCGTTCTGTTGGTCCTGCAGGCGCAGCTTGAGCGCGTGCTTGCCGCCCTCTTCGGGCCGCGACTCGATGCGCACGAGCAGGTGGCCGTTGAAGTTCGGCTGCTGGCCCTTGTCGTTGACCGGTTGAGCCGCGAGCGCGTTGATGCCGCCGTTCAGCAGCGAGAAGAAGCCGTTCGGGTGGACGCTGATGTACTCGGCGAAGAGCAGGGAGAGATTCATGGACGACGCGAGAGTGGAAGCGAGAAGGGGTCGGGGAGGCGGGACTCGAACCCGCGGCTGGTGGCACCCAAAACCACCCCTCTAACCAACTGAGGTACTCCCCGAGGAGGTGGAGTGCGCTGTGCAGCGCGTGTGGCTGCGCAAGTTTCTGGGCCGATGAGGATAGCGCGCCGCGCGCTAGAATGCGCGGCTCGCGGCGCTCGATCACGAACGCGTCGGGCGCCGCGCGCTGCAACCCACATGAAAGTCCTCGTCGTCGGCGGCGGCGGGCGCGAACACGCGCTCGTCTGGAAGATCAAGTCCTCGCCCCTCGTGCAGGAGATCGTCTGCGCGCCGGGCAATCCGGGCACCGCAAAGCTCGCGCGCAACGTCGAGATCGCGGCGAACGACGTGCAGCGCCTGGTCGAGCTCGCCGAGCGCGAGAAGCCGGACCTCGTCGTCGTCGGGCCGGAGGAGCCGCTCGTGCTCGGGCTCGCCGATCAGCTGCGCAAGCGCGGCGTGCGCGTGTTCGGCCCGGGCGCGCGCGGCGCGCGCATCGAGGGCAGCAAGCTGTACGCGAAGGAGATCCTCGAGCGCCACCGGATCCCGACCGGCGGCTACAAGCGCTTCGACCGCGCCGGCAGCGCCAAGGGCTACCTCGAGTCGTGCAAGTACTGGCCGCAGGTCGTCAAGGCCGACGGCCTCGCCGCGGGCAAGGGCGTGTTCGTCTGCGCGGACGCGCGCGAGGCGTGCGCGGTCGTCGACACGCTGATGGAACAGCGCAAGCTCGGCGCGGCGGGCGAGCAGATCGTCGTCGAGGAGTTCCTCGACGGACAGGAAGTCTCGGTGCTGTCGATCACCGACGGCCGCGGCCTGTTGATCTTCGAGCCCGCGATCGACCACAAGCAGGTCGGCGACGGCGACACCGGCGCGAACACCGGCGGCATGGGCGTGCTGTCGCCGGCGCCGTGGGTCACGCGGCGGCTGATGCGGCAGATCGAGAGCCGCGTGCTGCTGCCGACGCTGCACGCGCTGACGATCGAGGAGGTCGAGTTCCAGGGCCTGCTCTACGCCGGCCTGATGGTCAACGACGGCGGGCCGCGCGTGCTCGAGTTCAACTGCCGCTTCGGCGATCCGGAGACGCAGGTGCTCGTGCGCCGATTCAAGAGCGACCTCGTGCCGTACCTCGTCGCGGCCGCCGACGGGAAGCTCGCCGACATGGAGCCGCCGGAGTGGGACGCGCGCGTGTGCATCGGCGTCGTGATGTGCGCCGAGGGGTATCCGGGCGAGTACCGCAAGGGCGATCCGATCCTCGGGCTCGAGAAGGCCGACGCGGTGGGCGACGTCGTCGCCTTCGTCGCCGGCGCGAAGCAGCAGGGCAAGGCGCTCGTGACGAGCGGCGGCCGCGTGCTGTGCGTGACCGCGCTGGGCGCCGACGTGGAGGAGGCGCGCGCGAAGGCGTACGAGGCCTGCGGCCTGGTGCGCTGGCAGGGCGCGTTCTTCCGACGCGACATCGGGCTGCGCCGCGAGCGCGCCCCGGTCGGGCCGCCGGACAGCCACGGCGAGTCGGGGGACGTGCTCTAGCGCTCGGACCGCCGCATCGGCTAGCGTCACACCGTGCACCTCGCCGCGATCCACAAGGCCTTCGAGGACTTCCTGCGCCAGCGCGGTCTCAAGCTGACCACGCAGCGCCGGCGCTGCCTCGACCGCGCGTTCTCGACGCACGAGCACTTCAGCGCCGAGCGCTTGTACCTGTGGCTCAAGGCCGAGTCGGGTCCGTCCGTCTCGCGCGCGACCGTGTACCGCACGCTGTCGCTGCTCGTCGAGGGCGGCTTCCTCGAGTCGCTCGACGCCGGCGGCGGCGAGCTCGTCTACGAGCACGTGCTCGGCCACCGCCACCACGACCACGTCGTGTGCCTCGCCTGCGGCAAGATCGAGGAGTTCAGCGACGAGCGCATCGAGGAGCTGCAGCGCCAGAACTGCGCGCGCCTGGGCTTCGAGCTCGTCAGCCACGTGCTCAAGCTGTCCGGCTACTGCCGCGGCTGCGCGCGCAAGCGCCGGGGTGCGCGCGACGGCGGCGCTGCGGCGGCGTCGCGCGCGCCGCTGCAGGCGCAGCACGAGCACCGCTGAGCTACGACTTGCGGTGCACCTTGGTCGTCGACGCCTGCGCCGTCGGCCACAGCACGAGCTCGCCGACGTTGACGTGCGGCGGCCGCGTCAGCACCCACGCGATCGCATCGGCCACGTCCTCCGGCACGAG
>SCVU01000328.1 GCA_004296785.1 Planctomycetota bacterium | reverse complement strand
GCAGCGGCTGGCGCGCGCGGTACAGGCGCCCGGCCGCCACGACCGCGAACGCGGCGAAGATGCCGCTGCGCGCGACGAGCTGCGCGTTCGGGCCGAGCGGCGACAGCGGGAACGACAGCAGGAGCTCGGAGCTATTGCGGTGCGCGCCGCCCGCGCTCGCGACCGCGAGCTCGTACGCGGCGAGCAGCGGGACGCACGCGAGCAGGTCGCGCCATGGGCGCACCGCGAGCGCGGCATCGTGCGCGGCGTCGCCGGTCGCGGCGCCGGTCGCGCGCTCCCGCGCGGCGGATTTCGCGGCGCGCGCCGCGCTCATGCGATGCCGCGCTCGGGGACGCGTCCGTGGTGCAGGCACGCGATGCCGCGCGACAGCAGCGCGTGTCCGCAGTCGACGAGGCCGCTCGCGCGCAGCTCGTCCTCGAGCTCGCGCGGCTGTGGCCACGCGAGCACGGTGCGCGGCAGGTACGCATAAGCATCGGCGTCGCGCGACACGACGCGGCCGATGCCGGGCAGCACGCGCGTGAAGTACGCGCGGTACGCGCTGCCGAGCAGCACGCCCTGCGGCATCGAGAACTCGAGCACGAGCACGAGGCCGCCCGGCCGCGTCGCGCGCGCGAGCTCGCGCAGGCCCTGCGCGCGGTTGCCGACGTTGCGCAGCCCGAATGCGACGCTCGTCACGTCCGCGGCGCCGTCGCGCACCGGCAGGCGCAGCGCGTCGCCCTGCGCGAACAGCGTTGCGCCGCGCGCCTTCTCTGCGGCGCGAACGACCATCTGCGGCGTGAAGTCGAGTCCGACCACGCGCGCGCCGGCCGCCTCGAACGCCAGCGCGAGGTCGCCGGTGCCGCAGCAGACGTCGACGACGGTGCGGCCCGTGAGCGGCGCGCCGAGCTCGCGCTCCGCCGTGCGCACCGCACGGCGCCGCCAGCGCTGGTCGATGCCCAGCGACAGCGTGCGGTTGAGCAGGTCGTAGTGGCGCGCGATGCGGCCGAACATCGCGCGGACCTCGCCGGGGTCGGGCATGGGACGTGGATCTTGTCCGATGCGCGGTCCGAAAGCGACGCGGCCCGGGGCGATCGCTCGCCCCGGGCCGCGCTTGCCGGAGTCATCTCCGGCGCTCGTGCGTTGCCAACTACTGGCGGAAGTAGTCCATCAGGATCGACGCGCCCGGGGCGGGAATCGATTGGACTCCCGCATCGAACGGGTTCGTGTCGAAGCGGATGCCGCCCGCGTCGACGCGCACGACGTCGACCGAGCCGGTGCCCTCGCTCGAGTTCGGAACCGCGAGGAACATGAACACCGTCTCGCAGGTGTTGTTCACGCCGACGCCGAAGTTGCCGGTCCTGACCACGGACTTGCCGTTGATCGAGATCGGCTGGCCGGCCGAGAACTGCTGGCTCGCGTAGTTCTGCAAGCCGCCGAAGTTCATCTGGTTGTCGAACGCGATGTCGACCGGCAGGCCGGTCAGCTGGTCGCTGCCGATCGAGATCGGCACCGCGAAGCCGATGTCGCGCAATTGCGGGTTCACCGAAGCGCCGAGCAGGAACTTGCCCGGCACCGCGCTCTCGAGCACCAGGTTGGACACCGCGCCGCCCTTCTTGCCGGTCGGCGTGCCGTCCTTCTTGATCTGGTCCTCGTGCACGACCCAGCAGCCGCCGAACAGGCTGTTGTAGTCGACCTGAATCGCCTTCGGCTTGTTGAACTTCATCGTCGGCTTGCCGATCACGTCGTCGTAGCCCCAGCCGTTGACGCCGTTCGGACCCGACTCGTACAGCGCGAGCGAGCCGTCGCGATCGAGGATGTACGCGTAGTAGACGTCGCGCAGGTAGCCGAACGCCGTCTGGCGCGGCGACGTGCAGACCTCGAACGGCTGCGACACCTGGTTCGTGATCGTCTTGCGCACTTCGAAGTCGAAGGCCGAGATGATCGACACCGAGCCCGAGCCCTCGTTGCACACGAGGATGTCCTCGTTGCCGGTCTCCCACGCGATGCCGCGCGGGGCCTTGCCGACCTTGACCGACTTCACGAGCTGGTGGAAGGTCGACGACGACGGGTTGATGTCGACGAACGACACGAGGTCCGAGCTCTGGTTCGTGACCGCGATGAAGTCGAGGTTCGGCGACATCGACATCGACGTCGGATCGGGCAGGCCGATGCGGTCGATCAGCGTGAAGCGATTCGAGTTCAGCACGACGATCTCGCTCGCGACGCGGTCGATCACGTACAGGTAGTGACCGACTTGCTGGCGGATCTGGTACGGCTGGCACAGGCTGATCTGCGTCTGCGGCGGCGAGGGCCCGAGGAAGAACAGGTTGATCTCCTTGACCAGCAGGCCCGACGGCGGGAGGCCCTGCGCCGGGATGCCCAGCGGGAACGCGCCCGGCACGAGCAGGTTCTGCAGGCCCGCGCCCACGCCGGCCGGCGGCGGAGGCAGCGTCGAGTTGACCGAGGTCGGCTCCTGGCCGCCGATGAACGGCGTCACGCACAGCGGCGGGAACGTCAGCGGCGGAGGATTCGGGTGCGGTGCCCACGAGATCAGGTTCTCACCGCCCGGCGCGAGCGAGCCGAACTGCCCGGCCTGCGAAGGCCCGAGCGTGTT
>SCVU01000327.1 GCA_004296785.1 Planctomycetota bacterium | reverse complement strand
GCTGCGCGCCGATGCCGAAGATCGTGACGCCGCTCGTGATGCGGACCTCGGCTCCCGACTCGGCCACGAAGTGCAGCGACTTGTCGGCGGCGAGGAAGCCCGCGTAGTCGCCCGCCTTGACGAGGATCGTCGCGTCGGGATCGGCGGCGAGCACGGCCGACTGCAGATCGGTGAAGTCGATGCCGGCGCCGGCGGCGGGGCCGACCGTGATCAGTTGCTGAGCGGAGGCGAGCGGAGCGAGCAGCGCGGGCGCGATCAGCGCGCGCGCGGCGGTCTGGAAACAAGACATGAGGCGTCGTACTCGGGCGGGGCGGCGCGCGTCCGGCACGGGGACGGCGCGAATGCACGCTGGTAGTCGCCGAGCACCGACCGGCAACGCGGAATTCGCGTCAGAGCTCGGCTTCGAGCAACACGAACTGCGCGGGCGCGCCGAGCTGCGCGCTTGCGGCGCCGAGCTGTGCGAACACCGGCTGCGCGTGCACGGCGAATCCCTCGACGCCCAGACCGAGCTCTTGCACGACGAACGACTTGCCGAGCACTCCGCTCGGCGGCACGAATCCAGCGACGAGCACTTGCAGCGGCGCGCCGATCAGCACGGGCGACGCGAACGTGTGCCACGTCGACGCGCCGCTGCCGACGACCGGCGCTCCGATCGCGAGCAGCGCGAGCTCGCCGGCGGCGCCGTGGAACGCGAGCGTCGCGGTGAAACCTTCCCGCACCGGCGAATTCGTCACGAGCGCGCGCGGCGTGCCGGCGATCGGGACGAGCGTGCCCGGGCCCGTCGTCGCGGGGCCGTCCACGGCCGGCGCGCCGCACGCGGTGCTGCCGGCGCCGCCCGTGATCGTCGTGTCCTGCGCGGCGAGCAGCGACGGTGTCGCGGCCGCGACGAATCGCACACCGGGACCTCCAGTGCCCTGCCAGCATCCGAACTGCGGGTCGTCGTAGAACCCGGCGTCGCCGCCGCGAATCGCGGTTCCGCTCGCGTAGAGCGTGCCGCCGTCGATCATCACCGCGCCGCCGGCGTTGGGGCTGAGCGGCACTTCCGACTTGCCTTTGCCGCCGATGAACTCGCAGTCGAATGCGTCGACGTGCGTCGTCGCGCCGTCCGTCGCGACGATGCGCAGCGCCGTCTGCAGCAGTGGACCGACGACACGCGTGCGCACGAGCGTGACGCTCGGGCTGTCGACGATGGCGAGCGCGCCGGCCGCCGCGTGCGAGCCCTGGTCGATCTCGGCGTCCTCGATCCACACCGGCCCGGCGCATTCCGAGATCTGCAGCGCCATGCTCGCGTCGCTGTGGAAGTCGATGCCGCGCAGCGTGACCGTTTCGTCCGCGTCGAGGTGGAACACGATCGACGTGCTGAGGCGCACCACGGCGCCCGGCTCGGCGGTGAAGTGCAGCGACTTCGACGGCAGGAAGAAACCGCCGTAGTCGCCGGCGCGCAGCAGGAGCGTCGCGCCGGGCGGCGCGGCCATCACGGCCTTCTGCAGATCGATGTACTCGACGCCCGGAGCCGGGACGGCCCCGACGACGAGGACTTGTTGCGCGGCGAAAGGGGGCGCCGCCGCGGCGAGCACGAGCACGAGCACGAGGGCGGAGAGACGCGGATGCGAGACAGAGGTCTGATCCATGGGCGGGTTCGACGGGCGAGCTGTGCGAGCAGCTGCTGCAGTCCCGTTCCGGCACGGAGGGCGGGTTGCCTCGGCCGATTCTACCCGGTCCGCTGAATCGGACTACCGCCCGTGCCGAGTTCGGCGAGCGATCGCTCGCCGACGTCGCTCCTGCCGACGCGCTCGAACTGCGTTCAGGCCGGCACGGGCTGCGGAGCGCGCGCTCCCGTGCCGACGCTGCTCGAACTCGCTCGCGGTTCGCTCCCGCCGTCGGAGTGCCTGCCTTGTGCGTGTTCGACCGCGGCGTGCACGAAGCCGCGGA
>SCVU01000040.1 GCA_004296785.1 Planctomycetota bacterium | reverse complement strand
GGCCCCCCCGCCCGTTCGACAGGTCCTCGAGCCGCCGACTTCCCCCTGCATGGATGACCGCTTTTCGCTGCGTGTGGAGTCCGGGCCGGACTCCGGGCGCACCGTGGCGATCCCGCTCGAGGGGATCACCATCGGCCGGCGGCCCGAGAACAAGCTCGTGCTCGCCGACGCCTCGGTCTCGGGCAAGCACGCTGAGTTGCGCGTCGGAGCGGACGGCGTCGTCGTGCGCGACCTCGGCAGCACCAACGGCACGTACGTCGGCGCCGCGCGCGTGCTCGAGCACACGCTGCACGCCGGCGACAAGGTGCGCTTCGGCAGCGTGCAGGCGACGTTCTTCGACGCGAAGGTCGCGCCGCCGCCGCCGCTCGCCGGGCCGTCGGTGCACGTCGTCGGCCCGGGCGACGACGAGATCACGCTCGAGGAGCCCGAGCCGCCGGTCGCGCGGCCGGCCGCGAGTTCCGCGGCGAGTTCGGCCGCGAGTTCGCCCGCGAGCGCGTCTGCGAGTTCGGCGGCGCCGAAGCCCGCCGCGCCGGCCCGCACGCCGTCGCCCGCGACGCTCGCGCGCACGACGTTCGAACCGGTCGGCGACGGCCCCGAGCTGCGCCCCGCCGCGCGCCAGGCCTACGAGCCCGCGCCGCGCGCCGACGCGAGCCAGGCCGGCGAGAGCTTCGTCGAGGTCGGCGACGAACTGCTCTCGCGCGCGCAGCGCGAGAAGCGCCCGCTCGCGCTGTTCGCCTTCGTCGGCGTCGCGGTGTTCGGCTCGGTCGCGGGCGTCGTCTGGTTCCGCTACTTCCGCGGCGGCTCGCAACAGGTCGCGGAGCGCGCGCCCGTCGCGCCGGCGGGCAATCTGCTCGCGGGTTCGTTCTCGTTCGAGGGCGACGCGGCCGCGCAGGGTTGGACGGCCGCCGAGACCGCGACGCAGACGCTGTTCCCCGAGCTCAGCGCCGCGAAGAGCGGTCGCTCCGCGCTTTCCGCGAGCCTCGGCGCGAGCGAGTGGGCGCTGTCGCGCTCGGAACCCGTGCGCGTCGCCGCGCGCCGCGGCGTCGCGCTGCGCGCCGCCGTGCGCCGCAGCGGCGGCGTCGAAGCGCGCGTCGGGATCGCGCTGCTCGGCGCGGACGATGCGCACCCGACGCTGCACGGCTGGAGCGCGCCGCTCGTGATCGGCGACGACTGGACGGAGGTCGAGCTCAACGTGCCGGTGCTGCCCGGCTGGGATCGCGCGGAAGTCCTGCTCGCCGCGCGCGGCGCCGAGAGCGGCGGCCGCGCCTCGTTCGACGACGTGTCGCTCGTGCAGTCCGAACAGCAGGTGCCGCCGAGCGCCGAGAGCGGCGACTACAAGCTCTGGTGGCTCGGCGACGCGTACAGCTCGGCCGTGCTGATGCGCATCGAGCAGTGGATCGCCGCCGGGCTCGCGCTGTCCGACACCGCGAGCGCGCCGGACGGCTACCCGCGCCGCACCGCGGTCGCCGCGACGCGCGTCGCCGACGGTCTCGCGATCGCGTTCGGCGCATTCGACGGCGCGCAGGAGCTCGCGTGGCTCGTCAATCCGAACACCGCGAAGCAGGGCCTCGCGACGATCGGGCCCGCCGGCTATCGCGCGCGCCAGCGCGAGTTCGAGGCGACGCCGACGACGAGCGTGCTGCTCGGCAGCGGCTACCAGATGGTGCGGATGTCGTGGCCGACGCCGCTCGCGCTCGCCGGCGCGCCGGTCGACGGCGGCTACCGCTTCTCCGCGTCGTGCACCGCGCCGCTCGAGATCTCGCTGCAGCTCTCGTTCAAGGACGACCGCGTGCTCGCCAACCGCGCCGCGGAAGCCGCGCGCGAGGCCGAGAAGTCCGGGCGCCTCGGCGACTGCATGCGCGGCTGGGGCGAGCTGCTCTCGAAGTGGCCGTTCGAGGAAGCGCTGGTCAAGGAAGCCGAGGCCGCGCGCGCGCGCCTCTCGCAGACCGGGCAGGAACAGGTGCGCGCGATCGAAGCGGAGCTCGAGCGCGCGAAGTTCTTCGCGCTCGCGGACCTGTACCGCCAGTGCGAGCAGAAGGCGCGCGAGCTCGTCGACCGGTACGCGGGCAGCGAACTCGGACTGCTCGCGCAGCAGGTCGCCGAGCGCGCGGCGCAGGCGGCCGAGACGGCGGGCACCGGTTCGCGCGGCGACGATCTCGCGCGGCTGCGCGCGATCCGCGCGGCGCTGCCGGCGTCGCCGCGGCTCGCGGCGTTGCTCGACGGCGAGCTCGCGCGCCTCTCGAGCGCGACGTCCTCGCCCGCGCCGTCGTCGCGCAGTGCGCCCGCTGCCGGCGGCGACGCCGCGCCGCGCGCGAATCCCGGTTCCGGCGGAGGCTCCTGAACGCCCATGGCTCGCATCCGCACCGGCATCGACATCGGCACCGACTCGTCGCGCGCGCTGCGCGGTCAGTGGAAGGGCAACACGTTCGTCGCCAGCGACTACGCGTACGCGGCGCACCCGGGCGCGAGCGGCTGGCCTGCCGCGTGGGCCGCGCTGCGCAATGAGCTCGCGCCGCAGGGCTTCAAGCCGCTCGCCGCGCGCGTCGGCATCACCGGCCGCGACGTCAACGTCCGCTACACGCGCGTGCCGCGCGTGCCCGACTGGCAGCTCGCGAAGCTGATGCGCTTCGAGGTCGAGGAAGTCGGCGGGCAGTCGGGCGCGGAGGTCGCGAGCGACTACAACGTGCTGCCCGAGCTCCCGGAGCTCGAGTCCGAGGACGTCGTGCTGCTCGCGATGGCGCGCGAGTCGCTGCTCGCCGAGCACCTCGACGGTCTCTCGGACGCGGGCGGCAAGCTCGACGCGTTCACGCCGAACTCGATCGCGCTGTACAACGCGTGGCTGCGCTTCGGCGTCGTGCAGGACGACACGGTGCTGCTCGCCAACGTCGAGCACGAGTCGATCGACGTCGTGCTCGTGCGCGGCGCGGATCTGCTGTTCGCGCGCAACCTCGCCGGCGGAACGAAGTCGTTCGAGCGCGCGGTGCAGGAGCGCCTCGGCGTCGACGCGGCGCGCGCGGCCGCGCTGCTCGCGAAGGACGTCGACTTCGAGCCGGGCGCGCGGCCGCGGAGCCCGGACGGCGAGAAGGCGACGCGCGCGTGCCTCGGCGCGGCCGGCCAGCTCTCGTCGCTGCTCCAGTCGGCGGTGCTGTTCTGCAAGAGCCAGATCAAGATCGGCACGCTCAAGCTCGACCGCGTGATGCTGTGCGGCTCGGGCGCGCGCCTGTCCGGTCTCGACAAGTACCTGACCGGCGCGCTGTCGGTGAAGGTCGAGCGCTTCGATCCGTTCCGCGTCGTCGACACGAGCGCGCTGTCGCCGGAGGAGCTCGCGTCGCTCGAGGCGCACGCGCTCGAGTCCGTCGTCGCGCTCGGCCTCGCGACCGCGGCCTCGGATCCGAACTGCTACGCGATCGAGATCCTGCCCGCGGCGGTCGCGCGCGCGCGCGAGTTCCGCGAGGGCACCGCGTGGTTGATCGCGGCCGGCGCGCTGTGCGCGCTCGGCCTGGGCGCGCACGCGTGGCGCACGCACGCCGAGCTGAAGCGCGTGCGGACCGAGGTCGCGGCGCTCGACGCGAAGCACAAGAGCGCGCGCTCGGCCGACGCGAAGACGCGCGCGCTGCTCGCCGAGTCCGAAGCGCTCGCGGCGAGCGCCGAGGAGCTCGGCACGCTGTCCGGCGCGGGCGCGCAGCTCGCGCGCGTGCTCGACGCGGTGGGCTCGCAGATGCCGCCGGACTTCTGGCTGCAGCGCCTCTCGAGCGCGGAGCGCTTCGATCCGCAGCTCGGCGTGCCGAAGGGCGATCCGCGTCCCGTCGTGCACGCCGAAGGCGCGGCGCGCGAGGGGACCGACGCGGCGAACGTGCTGTTCCAGGACTTCGTCGCGCGGCTGCAGAAGGCGCTGCCGGCGGCGAAGCTGAAGCCGATGCTCGCGCCGACGGGCCAGAGCTTCGCGCTCGATCTCACCGAGCTCGCGCCCGCGCCGCCCGCGCCGACTTCGGGCTCGGCCGCGCAGGGCTCGTCCGCACGGGAGGGCGGCTAGCCATGGATCTCAACGCGTTCTGGCAGCAGAACCGCCGCTTCGTGCTCGGCCTCGCGATCGGCGCCGGGTGCGTCGCCGGCGGCTGGATCGCGATCGACGCGGCGTGGGGGCAGGACCTCGCGCGGCTGCGCGGCCAGCGCAGCCAACTGCAGTCGCAGATCGCGCGCGCCGGGCTGTACACGCGCGCCGATCAGGATCAGGCGCAGGCCGACAAGGAAGCGCTCGAGCGCGCGGTCGCGACGCTCGCGGCCGCCGTCGACTTCCAGTCGCGGCCCGCGTTCCGCGTCGATGCCGCCGCGGGCTCCGTCGCGAACCAGTACCACGCGATCGTCGCGTCGACGCAGGCCGAGCTGATGCCGCTCGCCAGCCGCGCGAACCTCGCGGTCGATCGCGCGCTCGGACTGCCCGCGCTGTCGCCGACGCGCGACGACGAGATCGAGCGCTACCTGCAGGGCCTCGACGCCGTCGATCGCATCGTGCGCGCGGCGGTCGCGTGCGAGGTCGCGCGCATCGATCTGCTCGAGATCAAGCTCGATCCGGCGCTGTACACGCGCGCCGGCACGAGCCGCCTCGAGCGCACGCAGGTGCGCGTCGCCGCCAGCGGCTCCGGCCACGCGCTCGCGCGCTTCCTGCGCCGCACGCAGGACCCGAGCGCGCTCGCCGGCGTCACGCAGGCGCTGCTCGTCGACGAGGCCGAGGTGCTGCCCGTGCGCGGCAACGCGCTCGAAGCGCGCCTGACCGCGACGTTCGTGATCGCGCGCCTGCGACAGGCCGAGCCCGCCGCCGACTGACCGAGACAACGCATGCGCAAGGAGCCGATCGTCTTCCTCATCGCCGCCGGCCTGGTCGGCGTGGTCGCGTTTCGCGCGCTCGGGCGCGCGGACGGGCGCGGCGTCACCTCGCGCGGCGAGACGCCCGAGCTCGTGCGCCACGCCGCGCCCGACGTCGCGCGCTACCTGCCGCGCGCCGACGAGCGCCTGATCGCGCGCGATCCGTTCGTGCCGCCGTCGAACACGCGGCCGCTGCCGCCGCT
This sequence comes from Planctomycetota bacterium, assembly GCA_004296785.1. Taxonomy (GTDB): domain Bacteria; phylum Planctomycetota; class UBA1135; order UBA1135; genus GW928-bin9. Next base: position 15,238 of record SCVU01000040.1, on the reverse strand, counting down.
CGAGCTGCAGGCGCTGCCGCTGCCGCGTGCGTGGGCGCTGTTCCCGCCCGCCGACTTCGCGCCGGCGCCGCGGCTGTGGTCGCGGCTGCTCGCGGTCGTGCCCGAAGTGCGCGAGGTGCCGGAACTGTTCGCCGCGGCGGTCGAGGCGAGCGCGGGCGGCGCGCAGGCCGAGGCCGCGGAACTGCTCGCGCAATTCGGCGCGCTGAGCAGCGGCGCGGGCGTCGATGCGAACACGGATCTGCGCGGCGTCGTGCGCTCCGACAAGTCGGACGGCAAGGCCAGCGAGACGCCGGAAGAGCGCGCCGCGCGCCTCGAGAGCTACCGCACGCTCTACGACTGGATCCAGGTCAACGAGTACGACCCGCTGTTCGGCGCGATCCGCAACCGCGATCGGCTGGGACTCAATCACGCCGACCGCGCGGGCGAGCCGATCCAGTTCGAGGAGCTCGATCCGGCCACCGGCACGCCGCGCATGCCCGGCGCGAAGCCGATCGACTACGACCGCGCGCGCGTGCGCTCGTTCGGCTTCGCCGACACCGTCGCGAATCGGCTCGACCTGCGGCGCCACGCGCTCGGCGCGCGCCTGTCGCGCTCGCTGTACCTGCAGGCGCTCGACCTCGCCGACGACTGCGTCGCCGCGCGCCTGGACGCGCCGCGCGCGCTCTCGATCGCCGAGGAGCTGTACCGCAGCCTCGCGGAACTCGATCCCGAGGATCCGGCGCCGCGCCTCGGGCTCGGCCGCTGCTACGAGGCCGGTTTCGATTTCGAGCGCGCGCTCGCGACGTACGAGGACCTCGCGCGGCAGTTCGATCACCGCGCGCTGCCGCACGTGCGACTCGCGGGTCTGTACGAGCGCTTCCTGCTGTTCGAGAAGGCCGAGGCGGAACTCGACCTCGCGCTCGCGCGCGAGCGCAGCTCGTACGAAGTGCAGTGGGCGCGTGGCCGCTACTTCCTCGCGCGCGGGCGCGAGCGCGATGCGCTGGCCGCGCTCGAGCTCGCCGCGCGCTTCGCTCCGGACGATCCGGACCGCAAGAGCGAGCGCGTCGCGATCCGCATCGACTACGGGCGCGCGCTCGTCGCCAACGGCGAGCTCGCGGCCGCGCGCGACGTGCTGCGCACGGCCGTCGCGGCCGAGAGCGCGAACCAGCCGGCGCTGGTCGGCTGGATCAGCGCGGTGATGCTCGAAGGCGGCGACGTCGCGAAGGCGCTGGCCGACGCGCAGTCGCTCGGTTCGGCCGCGGCGGCCTGGCTCGCCGGCGGCGGCGCGGCGAACGCGGCGCTGCCCAACGCCGAGCCGGAGCTGCTGCTGCTCGCGGGTCTGCTCGATCTGCGCGCCGGCAGGTTCACCGAAGCGCGCGACCAGTTCGTGCGCGCGCGCGGCGCCGATCCGCTGCGCGAGGCCGCCGCGCTGTGCGCGACGTCGTGGCTCGCGGAGATCTGCGGCGCGACCGAGGAGGCGTGGTCGAGCATCGAGAACGCGTACCTCGCCGATCCGAGCGATGCGTGGGTGCTGTACCAGCGCGGGCGGCTCGCGCGCGCGCGCGACGACGCGCAGGCCGCCGAGGCGATGCTGCAGGCCGCGCTCGGGCGCGAGATCGACTGCGAGGCGGTGCTCGTCGAGCTCGGCCGGCTGTGCCACGACCAGGGCCGCTACGCCGAGGCCGACCGCTACTACGACCAGGCGCTGCGGCTGTCGCCCAAGCGCGCGTCGTCGCACGTGCTGCGCGGCGTCGCCGCGCTCGAGGCCGGCGATCTCGGCGCGGCGCGCAAGGCGTTCGACGCGGCGCTCGCGCTCGATCCGAACGAACCGACCGCCGCCGCCGGCGTCGCGTGGTGCATCTACCGCTCGGGCAATCCGAAGGAAGCGCTGATCCAGCTGCGCGCGCTCGACGATCGCCGCCGCGCGCTCCCCGAGACCGATCCGTGGCGCGCGTGGGCGATCGCGCAGGTCAAGCGCATCGCGGACCACCTCGACAAGACGCTGTGGACCGATCGCTTCGACCGCACGACGCTGAAGAACAACTGGACCAGCGACGAGGGCGCGGGCCCGATCGTCGCGATGCTCGACGGCACGGTGAAGATCGAGGGGCAGTTCAAGGAGCCGGGGCAGGTCCGCGTCTTCCAGACCTTCAAGTCGGCGAGCCAGTTCGTCTCGATCGAGGCGAGCGTGTTCATCGCGCCGGGCTCGCAGGCGCGCGTCGGGCTGTTCGTCGCGCGCGAGAAGGAACGCGCGAAGGGTCGCGAGCTCACCGCGGAGGCGCGCGTGTCGCGCCACTCCGAGGGCCAGCTGCAAGTGCGCTTCATCAAGGCCGGCGAGGCCGAGGCGCCCGAGAGCGACATCGTCGGCACACCGTTCCCGCTCGGGAAGTGGGTGCGCCTGCGCATCGAGATCGGCGGCGAGGAAGGCCAGCCGACGGTGACCGTGCTCGTCGACGGCGTGCCGGTGCGCGAGAACGTCGCGATGCCGCAGCTCGGGCGCGCGTCGACGGAGCTGCGCGCCGGCGTGTTCGTCGAGGGCGAGGTCGGTCGCAGCGCGCTCGTGCAGCTCGACGACTGCGACGTCGTCTACCGCACCGGAGGTTCGTGATGCGCGGCGGACGCGGCGGCTTCACGCTGATCGAGATGCTCGCGGTGCTCGTGATCCTCGCGATCCTGATGGTCGTGCTGCTGACGCAGTTCACCGACATCTTCGAGTCGGCGAAGGTGAGACTGACGAGCGCGTCGATGTCGAACGTGTCGCTGGCGATCGATCAGTACGAGCACGAGCACGGCGACTACCCGCCCTCGTCGTTCCCCGCGGCGTGGGGCCCGCCGCCGAACACCGTGAACGTCGGCATCGAGTCGCTCGTCGTCGCGCTGCACTCGAAGGGAGCGGGGGCCGGCACCGGCACGTTCGAGGACCTGCTCGTCAACACGGACGCCGACAACTCGAAGTCGCGGCTGACCGAGTTCAACACGACCGAGCTGTTCGAACTGCGCGACGAGTGGGGGAACCCGATCGCGTACCAGCACCGCGCCGACTACGGCACGCCGCAGTCGTACGTGACGCTCCACCCGGACACCGGCGAGGAGATCGAGAGCACGTTCCGCGCGCGCAAGAACTCGAAGACCGGGCAGTTCGTGCGCCCCGACAAGTACCAGCTCGTGTCCGCGGGCCCGGACGGCTCGTTCGGCACCGACGACGACGTGACCCTGTGGGGCGAGGACCCCTAGTTCGGAACGAGGTCGGATCCCGATGCCGACGCCCCAAGCGACGCTCCGCAGTCAGCACCCGCGCACGGGCCTGACGCTGCTCGAGCTGTTGCTCGTGCTCGGAATCCTCTCCGCGGTGATGGGACTGGGCCTGGGGATGTTCGCCTCGCTCGACCTGTCGAAGCGCCAGGCCGTCGGTCTCGTGCGCAACGCGCTGCGCTCCGCGCAGAACTCCGCGATCAGCCGACGCTCCGAGGCCAGCGTGCGCATCGATCCGAAGCTCGGCCGCATGTCGCCGCGCTTCCAGCAGGTCGTCGGCACGTGGCACTTCGAGACGCCCGAGCTCGTCGGCGCGTTCGGCATCCAGGGCCGCGCGATCGACGCCGAGCTCACGCAGGACGGCTACATCGGCCGCGCGCTCGACTTCGACGTCGACGCCGAGGGGCCGCGCGTCGAGCTGCCGATCCAGCGCGACACGGCCGCCGACTTCCGCGCCGGCTTCGCGCTCGAGTGCGCGCTGCGCCGCAGCGGCGCCGACGCGGGCGAAGTGGCGAACGCGGGCGCGAGCTTCGGCCTGCAGGTGCTGCGCGACGGCGCGCTGCGCGGCTGGTTCGCGCCGCAGGTGCTCGCGCAGGACGGCGGCGCCGCCAAGGGCGGGCACGTGATCGCGCAGAGCGAGCCGGGCGCGCTGCCGCTCGGCGTGTGGCGACGCGTGCGCCTCGAGTACGCGGGCCAGGAGCTCGTGCTGTCGCTCGACGGCAGCGCGGTCGCGCGCGTCGAGGAACAGGCGCCGGTGTGGCAGCTCGAGGGCCCGCTGTTGTTGTCGAGCGCGCGCACGCCGTTCCGCGGACAGCTCGACGTGCTCGTGCTCACCGCCGTCGGCGCCGGCGAGGACGTGGAGTTGCCCGAGGGCGTGTCGTTCTCGCCCGAGAGCGCGGTGACGCTGCGTTTCCAGGCCGGCGGCGGCCTCGATCGGCGCGCGCACACGCAGCCGGTGCGCATCGGCATCGACTTCGCCGACGGCGCGCGGCAGTGGGTCGGCATCGGCCTGTACGGGACGGTCGAATGAGCGCGCGCACTCGCTCTCGCGGCGGCTTCGCGATGCTGACCGTGCTGCTCGTGCTGCTCGCGCTGCTCGTGCTGCTCGCGCCGTTCCTGCTGACGGTGCGCAACGCGGATCAGGCGAGTCAGGAGCTCGTCGACCAGGCCGGCGCGCGCGTCGCGCTCGACACCGCGGTGCGCCACGCGCAGGCGCGGCTGCAGGGCACGCACCCGGCGCTCGACAAGACGCCGTACTGGGACGACGCCGCCGAACTCGCGGTCGACAATCGCTTCGCCGGTTCCGGCTACGACCCCTCCGATGCGCGCGCGACGATGTGGGATCTCGACGTGCGCGATCAGGCCGGGCTGATCGACTTGAACAGCGCGCCGCCGCAGATGATCGCGAACCTGCTGCACCGCGCGACGCAGTTGTCGGATCAAGTCGCGAACGACGCGCAGGAGCTGCCGGTCTTCGACGTCGCGAGCTTCGAGCCGACGGGCTTCCTGTGGCTGCGCGGCGAGTTGATCCGCTACCAGGCGCTCGAGGGCTCGACCTTCAAGCAACTGCAGCGCGGCCTCGGCTCGGCGGTCGACGACAAGGGCAACGCCGATCCGTGTCTGCCGAAGCCCGCGCAGAACCACCCGCGTGTCGCGATCGCGATGGATCAGGCGACGTGGGCGATCCCGCTGTGGCGCCTGCAGGGCGCTGGCGAGCTGCGCGCGTTCGACGGACCCGAGCAGGCGCGCGATGCGGAGTCGCTGATGCTCGCCGGCGGGATGTCGGCCGATGCGTGGCGCACGCTCGCGCGCTTCACGACGGTGTACGGCGGCGTGCGCGCCGGCCAGGAATGGCAGGCGCCGACGCGCGTGACGAACGACCTCGTCGCGGGCCGCGACTGCAGCGTCAACGTCGCGAACAACCGCTGGTTCGCCGCGGGCACGACGGTGCGGATCTACGACGGGCGCACGAGCGAGCTCGCGCTGGTCAGCGAGCTCGGCCGCGGCGGCAGCATCAAGCTCGCGCGCGCGGTCGCGAACTCGTACGCGGCGCACGAGGCACAGATCCAGCCGCTCGCGCGCCGCCCGGTCAACCTGAACACCGCGCCGGCCGAGGTGCTCGAGGCGCTGTTCGTGAATCTCGGCCTCGCGCGCTCGCGCTCGCGCATCGGCGCCGAGCAGGCGCGGCGCCTCGCGAGCGTCGTCCAGCAGTCGCGGCCGTTCACCGGCTTCGAGGACTTCTTGCAGCGCGTCGTCCTGCCCGCGGCCGGCCTGCAGTCGCTGCCGACCGACGCGCCGGTCGTGCCCGACGAGCTCACGTCGCCCGACGGCGTCAGCGCGCCGCCGCCGATCGTCGACCAGGACTGCGCGATGGCGCTGTACCGCAACGGCATCAACGCGAACGACGCCGAGCTCGCGTGGTCGACGATGCCGTTCTCGTTCACGACGCGCGACACGTTCGATCTCGATCTGCGCGCCTCGGTCAACCGCTCGCGCCCGGGCGATCCCGCGGGCGCCGAGCGCGCGTCGCGGCGCCGCGATCAGGTCGAGCTCGTCGTGCCGCAGCGCGAGCTGTTGACCGTGCTCGCGCGCCAGGAGGACTTCGACGACGCGATGCGCCTGTCGGCCGACGCGCCGTGGTGGTCGAGCGGTCCGCGCGTGACGCAGCGCTGGGACGCGCAGTTCGGCGCGGTGCCGCCGCCGTTCACGTCGGCGCACGTCGGCGGCTGGGGCGGCGATCTCGCGAACCTGCAGCCGGGCACGGTGCCGAACATCTCGCCGTCGTTCCCGTCGCGCGACGAGACCGCCTGGATCCAGCCGTGGGCGGTGCGGATGGACGAGAGCGGCCAGCGCCAGGGCCACGTGCTGCACTTCGACTGGGAGACGCGCGATCCCGAGGGGCGCTTCCTGCCCGACGAGACGTTCGTGCGGCCGGCCAACGATCCGCTCGTCGACTGGAGCGACGCGGCGGGGCTGCTCAAGCCGATCGGTTTCGAGGCGTGGATCAAGCCGCGCGGCTTGCAGCACGGCGACCTGCTCTTCGATCTCGGCGGCGCGCAGGGCCAGTTCGACCGCGTGTCGCTGATGGTGCAGCAGAACGACCTCGTGCTGCGCGTGCTCGACGCGTTCGGCGATCACCCGCTGACGCCGTCGTTCGTCGAGCAGGGCGAGGCGCGCTGGCCGATGTCGAATCTGCCCGACGAGATCTGGTCGCACGTCGCGTTCGACGTGTGCGGCAACCGCGCCGATCAGATCGCGCTGTTTGCCGACGGCATGGCGCGGCCGAAGACGCGCGGCATGACGCGCCTTTCTGCGCCGCTGCTCGACGGCGTCGCGATGATCACGGTCGAGACGACCGAGGGCTTCCCCGATCCGTGCGTGCTGCGCATCGGCGAAGAGCTGATCGAGGCGCGCGTGACGAGCGGCAAGACGTTCATGGCGCTGCACGACACGACCGGCGCGTACGCCGGCCGCGGCGGGCGCCTGGTGCGCGAGCGGATGACGCTGCAGGCGAGCGGCGCGACGGCGACGCCGATCTCGCAGGGCCTGTCGAAGAACCTCAATCACGCGGCGGGCACGCCGGTGATGCTGTACGGCTACTCGCTCGCGCTGACCTCCGACGTGCTGTCGGGCAAGTCGGCGCTGCCGACCTCGATCGGGCGCTTCGCGGTCGCGCAGGTCAACGCGGTCGTCGGCGGCAGCGCGACGAAAGGCGACGAGATCATCGTCAACGACCCGACGAATCCGACCGGGCAGATCGCGACGCTCGCGCTCGGCAACGGCATCGAGGGGAACACGAGCAACGTCACGGCGCTCGAGCTCGGGCCGGCCGACAGCGGTATGGCGCCCGCCGAGGTGATGGGCGCGTTCTCGCAGCAGGGCGGCTACGCGGTGATGTGCCAGATCATCATCGGCGTGCGCAACCAGACCTCGGGCCAGGTCTTCACGCCGCTCACGACGACGAAGGGCACGCCGCTGTTCGGCGCCGAGGTGATCCGCTACTCGGGCTGGACGAACAACCGGCTGCTGATCGCGCAGCGCGGCGTGACGCTGAACGAGCTCGGCATCACGCCGGTGGCCGGCGCGATGGCGCTCGGCGGTCGCCATGCGTTCGTCACCGAGTGGGGCGGCAACATGACCGATCCGGCGGCGATGAACGCGTCGCTGGAGCTGCAGGTGTTCGTGTTCCCGATCTCGCTGCCCGCTCCGGGCGCGGTGTCGGGCGTGAACTTCCCGGCGCCGATCGGCAACAAGTCGGAGATCGCGCAGCTCGTGCACACCGGCGCCGAGCGCGCGCGCACCGAGTGGGTGCGCTACGACTCGATCGCGAACGGGCAGCTCGTGCGCGCCGATCCGACGTTCATCGCGCGCGCGCTCGTCGCCGCGCACGGCTCCGGCACGCCGCAGGTCGACGCGAAGCCCGGTCCCGGCGCGGGCGGTCCCGGCGGCGGCGGCGGCGGGCTGGGCCCCGGAGGTCCGGGCGGCGGCGGCGGTGGAGGCGGCGCGGGACCTGGAGGTCCGGGCGGCGGCGGCGGTGGTCCGTCGGCGCCCGAGTTCGACGTGTCGCTCGATCCCGCGGTCGAACCGCCGCCGGCGCAGGCGCCTTCGACTGCCGGCGCGACGTCGCTGTGGAGCAACGAGCTCGGCGCGTTCGATCCGGGCTACGCGAATCACTACGTGACGAAGGCCGTGTGGAGCGCGCTGCAGTTCCGCGGCGTGCTCGGCACGTTCCCGCACGAGCACGCGGCGGGTACGTCGATCGTGCCGACGTTCCGCACCGAGGAAGCGCAGCCGAACGAGGGCTGGCCCGGCAGTCTCGATCCGGTGTTCCTGCAGGACGGCGACCCGAACGGGCTCGCCTGGCCGGTCGCGATCCAGCACGCGCAGCGGCCCGTGTCGTACGTGTCGTACCCGTGGCTCCTGCCGGCGCCGGGCAGCTCGACGGCTGCGGCTGGCCAGGCCGTCGTCGTCAACTACCTGCCGGGCGCGTACACGGCGAACCCGGGGTTCAGCGCCGTCGATCCGGGCTTGGACGTCAACTGCTTCTGGGTCGGCCTCGACGACGCCTCGCCGATGCTGATCCCGGCAGGACCGTACGGCGGACAGCCCGGCGTGAACAACATCGTCGATCGCCGCTTGCAGTCGCGCATCGCGCTGTTCCCGAGCGGCGAGCGACCGCGCGTCGCGCAGACGGTGAAGCTCGGCGGCGCCGTCGCGTCCGCCAACGCCGGCATCGGCACCGCCGTGACGGGCGGCGCGATCGCGTCGTGCGTGATCGACGAGGTGGTGTTCGGATCGACCACGTTCCACAGCGGGAACATCGGGAGCGTGGGACTCGGCGCGCAGATGATCGTCGCGACGCCGCTGCTCGCCGGCTCGAGTGCATTCGAGGTCTCGCGGGACAGCGTGCGGCTGCCGAACGGTACGATCACCCAGCTCGGCGTCGCCGGGTCGCTGCCCGAGGACTGCGGCCTGTTGCGCATCGGCGGCGAGATCGTCGCGTTCATGTCGCGCGACGTGCAGTCGGGCACGATCGTGATCGCGCCCGGCGGCCGCGGACTGCTCGGCACCGACGAGGAGACGCACGAGGTCGGCGAGTGCGTGACGTTCCTGTCGTACCGCACGGTCGGTCGCCTCGCGCAGGACGTCAACGGCGGCGAGGCGCTGCTGCCGCTCGTGCAGCTCGACGAATTCCCGGCGGCGGGCACCGCGCTCGTCGGCAGCGAGCTCTTCCACTGGACGCGCCAGCGCGGCGGCGGTCTCGACATGCCGCTCGCGTCGAGCGCGCCCGGCGCCGACGACCAGCGCGGCGGCCCGCTGTTCCGCGGCCGTTACGGCACGAGCGCGGACGCGCACCTCGCCGACACGCCGGTGATCCAGTTCCCGTTCCGCTACTGGGATCGCTGGGCCGAGCGCGCCGACGCGTCCGAGCTCGCGTACTACGGCGCGTGCTTCGACCAGCCGGGCGCGTACTGGAAGGAGTGCTTCTGGCACGCCGAGCCCGCGCAGGCGCCGGGTCCGCACGTCGGCGTGCTCGTGCGCTTCGATCGCGCCGAGCCGTGGGACGGCGAGCCGAGCGAAGGCGGACCGCTGCGGTTGCAGTGGGAGGGGATGCCCGAGGGCAAGGCGCACGTGTTCGACACGCTCGCCGATCGCGTCGAGCTGCGCGCGTTCGTCAAGCACGAGTCGACGTCGTTCGACGTCGTCAACGGCGCCGCGCACGGCTGGAAGTGCGCGCCGCGGCTCAAGCTGTTCGGCCTGCGCTCGTACGCGCCGGGCCGCACGCTGCGGAGGGTCGACGAGTGACGCGCGACGCCGATCGCCGCGGACTCACGCTGATCGAGCTCGTGCTCGCGCTCGGGCTCGCGTCGCTGCTCGTGCTCGCGCTGGTCAAGCTGATCGACACGTCGATGACGCTGTGGCGCAAGACGGAGGAGCGGCGCTCGCAGAACGAGATGTCGAGCGCGGTGACCGAGCTGCTCGCGTCCGATCTCGCGGCCGTCGAGAGCGGACCGCGCGGCGATCTGCTCGTCGAGTGGGCGCCGTTCGACGTCGACGGCGACGGCATCGCGACGCTGCCGTGTCTGCGCCTGCGCCTCGTGCGCGCGGCGTCGGCGGGCGAGATCGAGCGGCTGCAGGTCGCGAGCGACGCGCCGGTGCTGGGCCAGGGACTGCTCGAGGTCTGCTGGGCGCTCTTGCCGGCGTCGACCGCGGGCGCGCGCCTGGAGTGGGACGGCGTGCTGTGGCGCGGCGTGCGCTTGTACGGCCCGGGCGCGGGCCTCTCGCTGCTCGATCCGCGCTTCTTCTCGTCGAGCGGTCGCCCCGCCTCGGGCGTGCTCGAGGAAGTCACCGGCGGCGTGCTGTGGTTCGAGGCGCTGTGCGCGAGCGCGGGCACCGACCTGTCGAGCGGCTGGGAGTCGGGCGCGGCGCGCGAGCAGTCGTTCGCGAGCTGGGACGCGCGCGGCGCGGCGCGGCCGGATGCCGAGCGCTTCGTGGCGAACGAACCGGGCGCCGCGATGTCCGCGCTCGTCTCGCCGCTCGGCGTGCAGCGCCCGCAGTTGCCGCGGCGCATGCGCCTCGTGTTCGAAGTCGAGACGGCGCGCGGGAAGATGCGGCGCGTGTCGACGACCGCCGACGTCGGGATCAAGGAAGGCGCGCTGCGCGTCGACGACGCGTCGAAGCTGCCGCCGGTCGGTTCGTTCCTGCTGCTCGGCGAGGAGTGGCTCGAGCTGCTCGGCACGAGCGGCAACGAAGCGCGCGTGCGGCGCGGGCAGCGCGGCACGCGCGCGGCCGAGCACAAGGCCGGTGCGTGGCTGCGCCACGGCGAGCCGAGCCAGCGCGAGGTCGTGATCCCGTCGCAGCGCGAGGAGTGGCGGCCGTGAGCGCGCGCGGCAAGCTCTCGGCTCGGCTGCGCAGCGCGCGCGCGCGCGCCGGCTTCACGCTGCTCGAGGTCGTGCTCGCGATGGGCATCCTGCTGCTCGGCCTGTCGGTCGTGCTCGGTCTGCTGTCGTTCGGCGCCGCGCTCGCGCGCACGTCGGCCATGCGCACGTCGTCCGCGCAGGCCGTCGAGGCCGTGCTCGCCGATCTCGAGGAGACGCTCTTTCCGCTCGACCCGAACGGCGAGGCGGGCGAGCCCGAGGCCGTCGTCGAGCGCAAGCTGCCCGGCAACGCGCAGATCTACTATTCGGCGAAGCCCGTGCTGCTGCCGATCGACGCCGCGTCGGTGGTCGAGGAGTACCACGTCGAGGTCGAGCTCGGCTGGACTTCGTCCGGCGTCGCGAAGACCGCGCGCTTCGAGACCGTGTTCCCGCGGCAGATCCCGTTCGGCGCGCGCCAGCGCGCGAAGCACCGCGCGCAGGACTGAACCCCTATGATGCAACGCATGCGACTGCTCGGTTCCATCGCCGCCGCGCTCGTGCTCGTGCTGACGCTGTGCGCGCAGGACGTCGGCGCGCCGCGTGTTGATGGTGGCGCAAGCGCCACACGGATGATCAAGCTGCGCGACGGCTCGATCCTGTGGGCGCGCATCGAGTCGCACTCGAGCGCACAGCTCGACCTCGTGCGCGCCGACACCGGCGGCCGCGTCGCGCTCGACTGGGGCCGCCTCGATCCGGTGCAGGCGCGCGAGCTGCAGATCGACTTCGGCTACCTCGATCCGAACGGCGGCGAGGTGCTCGTCACTGCCGACCAGGTGCCGCTGACCGACGGCCGCAGCGTGATCGGCAAGATCGTCAACCACGCGCCCGACGCGCTGCACATCAAGACCGCGCAGAGCCTGCTGCAGTTGCCGCTGTCGCGCATCGCGGGACCCGCGACGCAGGTGCAGGTGCCGGCGCTCGACATCTACACGAAGCAGGAGCTGTACCAGCAGAAGCAGCTCGAGCTCGCCACCGGCCTCGCGGCCGAAGGCGCGGCCGGCGCCGAGGCCGCGTTCGAGCTCGCGCGCTACTGCGAGAAGATCCTCGACTTCGCCGGCGCCGCCAAGCACTACGCGGAGACCGCGGCGAAGGATCCGCAGTTCAAGTCGGCCGAGGTCGCCGCCGCGCGCTCGCGCGCGAGCACGAAGGCCGCGCTGCAGGAGCAGGTCGACGCGATCGCGGCGATCGACCTCGAGCGCAAGCGCGACAACTTCGACAAGGCGCTCGCGCTGTCGAAGGCGTTCGTCGAGCGCTGGCCCGACAGCCCGCTGATGCCGGAGTGGAAGAAGTCGAAGGACCGCCTCGACAAGGCGCGCGAGAGCTATCTGAAGCAGCAAGTCGCGCTGCTGTGGTATCGCGAGTCCGAGCGCCTGGCGCGCGCGGCCGCGCAGAAGTACTCGTTCGCGCAGTGCGTCGAGTACGCGGGCAGCCTGCTCGCGCAGGAGACGCTCGACGCGGTGACGGCGGCGCTGCAGAAGAGCTCGAAGACGCTCGAGCCGGCCGGCGTGAAGTCGATGTGGGACGCGCGCGAGAAGCGCGGCACGCACCGCGCGTCGTACGGGCTCGGCACGTGGTTGCTCGGCGAGGAGCGCGCGCGCAAGGGCCTCGACAAGAAGAAGGAAGGCGAGAAGAAGGCCGAGCTCCCCAAGGGCACGACCTCCGAGCAGCAGAAGATCGCGGAGGCGCTCCAGCGCTACCTCGACAACCAGGCGGTCGCGCGCAAGGCGGCCGGCGGCGGCGCGCAGAACACCGAGGACGCCGAGGCGTTCTGGCGCGAGCAGATGATCGGCACGCGCGTGCAGTGGATGCTCGCGTACCACGCCGAGTACGGCGGCACGATGCAGGTCGTCGCGCTGCAGGGCGAGAACTGCCCCGAGTGCGGCGGCAAGGGCGCGACCGAGCAGGCCTCGGGCGGCATCGTGCCGAGCACGCCGAACAACTCGGGCGGCGGCAATCGCAGCGGCCAGACCGCCGTCAATTCGGCGAGCCGGCTGGTGCCGTGCAACACGTGCAAGCACACCGGCGTGATCCGCCGCGTCGTGTACCGCTAGCGACGTGAGCGCTTTCCGAAGTCCTGCGATCGCGCTGTGCGCGCTCGCGTGTGCGTGCGCGGCCGCGTGCGGCGCGCCGCGCGCGCCGCGCGAGACGAATCCCGACGCGCCCGCGCTCGGCGGAACGCACACAGCGGCGCAGAGTGCGTCCGGAGCGGGTGCGCAGTCGAGCGCCGCGCCCGCCTCCGCGCCGCGCAAGAGCGGGCTCGAGATCGCGCGCGTCGGCGGCGCCTCGATCGACGCGTCCGAGCTGCTCGGCATGTGGATGCACAGCGAGAGCGGCGCGCTCGGCGAGTACGTCGACCGGCTCGTCAACACGCGGATCGCGCGCGACGAGGCGCGCCGGCTCGGCGTGCGCATCGGTGCGGACGAAGTCGACGCGCGCTACCAGACGGCGCGCGCCGAGCTCGACGCGCTGGTCAAGAAGCAGGGCTTCCCGGCCGGCGCAGACGCGTACGTGCGCGAGCGACTCGGGCTCGAGCCGCAGCGCTACTTCGAGCGCGTGCGCGAGCAGTGCGAGGACCAGCTGCGCGCCGAGCGCGCGGTGCGCACGTGGCTGCATTCGAGCGAGCGCGCGGCGTTGCACGTGATCGTCGTCGCCGACGCGGCGCGCGCGCAGGAAGTCCGGACGGCGCTCGACGGCGGGATGTCGTTCGAGGACGCCGCGAAGCGCTACAGCCTCGACCCGTCGCGCGAACAGGGCGGCCGCGTGCCGCCGGTCGTGCGCAGCGAGCGCTCGCCGCTCGCGCAGCTCGCGTTCCGCACGCGGCCCGGCGACGTCGCAGGACCGCTCGAGCAGGAGGGCAAGCTCTTGCTCGCGCGCGTCGACGGACACCTGCCGGCGAGCAACGGCGGCTGGGCCGAGCTCGGGCCGGAGGTGCTGCGCTCGCTCGAGCAGCAGCCGATCGAGGACGCCGAGTTCTGGCAGTGGCGCGCCGCGATGGAGCGCTTCTACGAGGTCGATCTCTCGCCGCTGCTCGAGCTCGCGCGCTGAGCTTCGCGCACGGCCCTTGACCGCACGCGCCGAGCAGGCGATCCTGCGCGTGCGATGGCCAAGAAACGCTCGCTTTCCGCGTCCGAGGAACAGCTCGGGACCCCCGTGGAAGAGCGCTCCGACGCCGTTTCGAACGGGCAGGCAGCGCCGCCCGAGGCCGACGAGCAAGCGCTCGCCGCGGAACTCGGCCCCGAGTCGGCGACCGACGCAGCGACCGAAGACGCGACCGACGCCGCGCTGCCGGCGGTCGAAGTGCTCGCCGGCGAAGAACTGGAGAACGCCGTGCTCGCGCTGCTCTTCGCGTCGCCCGAAGCACTCTCGATCGCTCGCCTCGGCGTGCTGCTGCCGGGCACGACGAGCGACGCCGTGCGCGACGCGCTCGCCGCGCTGGCCGAGCGGATGGCGCTCGCGAAGCTGCCGCTCGAATTGCGCGAACTCGCCGGCGGCTGGCGCGTCCTGACGACGCCGTCGCAGGCGTGGATCGTCGCGCGCCTGGCGCGGCAGCGGAAGAACGAGAAGGTCAGCCCGGCCGCGCTCGAGACGCTGGCGATCGTCGCGTACCGACAGCCGGTCACGAAGGCCGAGGTCGAGGCGATCCGCGGTGTGCAGGCGGGGCCGGTGCTGCGGTCGCTGATCGACCGGCGGCTGGTCAAGGTGTGCGGTCGCGCGGAGCAGCCGGGGTCGCCGCTGCAGTATGCGACGACGCGGGAGTTCCTCGATCAGTTCGGGCTGGCGAGCTTGCAGGAACTGCCGCGCGACGCGGAGCTCGTGAAGGACTAACGGACCCTGGTCTAGCTCGCTGCGCGGATTCCCGGAGGATCCGAGCGGTACGCGGCTTCCAGGCCCAGCAGGTCATCGGTCGCCAGCGGGCCTTCGAAGAGTCGCAGCACGCCAGCGGCCGACTGGATGCTGCGGTTGACCACGCGGCGCACGTAGTTGCGATACACGATCCAGATCCACAGGTGCTTCTCGAGCTGCTCGCGCAGCTTCGACGCGGCGCACGTGCGCCGCACCAACCGCGACACGCCGTCGCGCAGCATCGCGAGCGTGCTGTTGATGCGAAACAGCGGGTTGTAGAGCCCGCGCGGCTCCTTCGACGAGATCCGCACGTGCAGCAGCGCCGCGGGCAGCTCGCGCTTCTTCAATCCGACGTAGGTCTGCTTCTGGTCGGTGCGCAGGATCCCCGAAACGCCGCTCGCAAGCAGCGGCGACGCGCTCTGGAAGCACTTCCTCACCGCCTCGCGCGACCCGCTCTTGCGGCGCCCTTCGCGCTCGACGAGCGCCTGCTTGCGCGCCTCGTGATACTCGGCGAGCCCGCCGCGCGACGCCATCGGCGCGACCTGCACGTCGAGCACGAACCACGACGACTCGTGGATCAGCACGGGCACCGTCACCGGCTTCAAGCGCCGATCGGTCTCGTACGTCTCGAGCTCGTCGAGCGCGAGCTGCGGCTCGAGCGTGCCCTTCAAGCGCCGGCGCTGCAGCTCGTGGAAGTCGCGGCAGTGCTTGCCGAGCAGCTCGAGCCGATGGTGGATCGTGCCGCG
>SCVU01000326.1 GCA_004296785.1 Planctomycetota bacterium | reverse complement strand
GGACGGCGGTCGAAGCGCTCGACGTGCACCGCGGCGAGGTCGTCGGGATCGCCGGACTGATCGGCGCCGGCCGCTCGGAGCTGTTGCACGCGCTCTACGGCCTCGGCGCGCGCGTCGCGGGCGCCCACGAGCTGTGCGGGCGCGCGCGCGCGACGCCAGCGCAGCGCTGGGACGACGGCGTCGGACTGCTGAGCGAGGACCGCCGCCGCGCGGGGCTGATGCTGAACGGCTCGCTCGCCGACAACGTCGCGCTGCCGCGCCTGGCGCGCCTCGCGCGCGCCGGCGTGCTCGGAAGCGGCGCGGCGCGGCGCCACGCGCTGCCGTGGCTCGAGCGCCTGGGCGTGCGCGCGCGCGGCCCCGATCAACCCGCCGGCGAGCTGTCGGGCGGCAACCAGCAGAAGGTGCAGCTCGCGCGACTGCTCGCCGCCGACTGCGCGCTGCTCGTGCTCGATGAGCCGACGCGCGGCGTCGACGTCGGCGCGCGCGCCGAGATCTACCGCTGGATCGACGCGCTGGCGCGGCCGAGCGACGCCGCGAGCGCGCGCGGCGTGCTGCTCGTGTCGAGCGCGCTGCCCGAGCTGTTCGGCCTGTGCGACCGGATCGCGGTGCTCGCGAACGGTCGCCTGCTCCCCGCGCGACCCGTCGGAGAGCTCTCGCCCGAGCGCGTGCTCACCGCGGCGGCCGGAGGTGCGTGGTGATGCGCGACCTCGTGCGTCGCTTCGGTCCGCTGCTCGGGCTCATCGTCGTGTGGTGCGCGTTCGCCGCCGCGGCCGGCGCGCCGTTCACGTCGCTCGCGAACCAGCGGATGATGCTGCTGCAGACCGCCGTCGTCGGCACCGCCGCGGTCGGCGCGACGTTCGTCATCGTCGCCGGCGGCATCGACCTCGCCGTCGGTTCGGCAATCGCGGCGACCGGAGTGCTCGCGGCGCTCGCGCTGGATGCCGAGTACGGACCGACGCTGAGCGCGCTCGTCGCGCTGTGCCTGGGCGCGCTGCTCGGCACGCTCGCGGCGGCGCTCGTCAACGGACTGCTGCTCAGCGCGCTCGGCATCGTGCTCGGCGCCGGTTGCACGTGGTACGGAGTGAATTCGGGCGTGCTGTGGATCGCGCTCGCCGGACCGCTGCTCGCGCTGGCGATCGCCGCACTCGACCGGCGGCTCGCGCTGCGCGTGCCGCTCTCGCCGTTCATCGCGACGCTCGCGCTGTGGGGCGCGGTGCGCGGGCTCGCCAAGGGGATGCACGACAATCAGCCGGCCTACGCCGAGCGGTTCGGCTGGATCGACGGCCTGATGCAGCCGGCGCCGAGCGGCTTCGGCCACTGGTTCCCGCCCGGCGTGCTCGTGTGGCTCGGCTGCGCCGCGCTCGGCGCGTTCGCGCTGCGACGCACCGTGCTCGGCCGGCACGTCGTCGCGGTCGGATCGAACGAGGAGACCGCGCGGCTGTGCGGCGTCGATCTCGCGCGCACGCGCTGGGCGGTCTACGCGCTCGCCGGCGTGTGCGCGGCGCTCGCGGGCCTGCTGCAGCTGTCGTACGTGCACATGGGCGATCCGACCACGGCCGGCGGCTACGAGCTGCGCGTGATCGCGGCGGTCGTGATCGGCGGCGCGTCGCTCGCGGGCGGCCAGGGTTCAGTCGGCGGCGCGGTGATCGGCGCGCTGCTGATGACCGTCGTCGACAACGGCTGCACGAAGCTCGGCCTGGACAACTGGGTGCAGGAGCTCGCGACCGGCGCGATCATCGCGATCGCGGTCGCGCTCGACCGCTGGCGCGGGCGCGACGCGCGTTGAACGCGCTCCGCGCGTCGAATCCGGCGTTCCGGCGCCGCTTTACTCGGCTCGCCGCGACCGGCAAGATCCGCGCATGGCGAAGAAGCAGGATCCCAAGCCGTCCGCGCACAAGCGCACGCGCGAGCTCGATGCGCTCGACAAGAAGACGCTCGCGCTGATCGAGCGCACGGCCGGCGGCGTGCGCACGAAGATCGACGCACAGACGCTGCCCGAGCTCAAGTTCCCCAAGCGCGCGCTCTCCAACGTCAAGTACGACGCGTCGATCGGCTACTTCCAGCTCGGCCGCGGCGTGATCTCGCGCGCGCTGTCCGTCAACACGGTCAAGTCGTTCGCGCAGACGCTGCGGCTGATGTCGATCAGCAAGGAGATGGTCGAGAACGACGACTTCGCGACCAAGCGGGAGGCGTACTACGTCTCGAAGAACTGGGGCGACGCGAAGTTCAACGAGCAGCCGGAGTCGGACGCCGTGATGGACGACATCGAGGCGCTCGCCAGCCTCGAGGGCCTGTCGCGCGAGCAGTTGCGCTACTACCCCGAAGAACACGGCGGCGCCGTCGCCGGCGAGCTCGTCGTGATCGACCGCGACACCGAGACCGGCCGGCCGATCGAGATCGACTGCACGAACTTCGGCACGGGCTCGTACGCGATCCCGCACTCGGTCGAGCACCTGAAGTTCGAGACGAAGGCGAAGTTC
>SCVU01000325.1 GCA_004296785.1 Planctomycetota bacterium | reverse complement strand
CAACATCACGGCGGGCGGCACCGGCAAGACGCCGTTCGTCGCGTGGCTCGTGCGCGAGCTCGAGCGGCGCGGCCGGCGGCCGGGCATCTTGTCGCGCGGCTACGGCGGCGGGGGAGGCGCGAACGACGAGGCGCTGTTGCTCGCCGAGCTCGCACCGGGCGTGCCGCACGTGCAACAGGCCGAGCGCTTCGCCGGCGCGCTCGAGCTCGTGCGCCGCGGCGCCGACGTCATCGTGATGGACGACGGGTTCCAGCACCGGCGATTGGCGCGCGATCTCGACCTCGTGCTCGTCGACGCGACGCGGCCGTGGGGGTTGCCGGCGAGCGGCGGCGGCGAGCCGGTGCGCGCGCTGCTGCCGCGCGGCCTGCTGCGCGAGTCGCCGCGCGGGCTCGCGCGCGCGAACGCGCTCGTGCTGACGCGCACCGATCAACTCGACGCCGCGCGCCTCGCGGCGCTGCACGCCGAGCTCGAGCGCCTCGCGCCGGGCGTGCCGCGCTGCGAATCGGCGCACGCGCCGCGCGCGCTGCTTGCGGCGAACGGCGCGCGCGAGCCGCTCGAGCGGCTGCGCGGCGCGCGCGTGTGCCTGGTGAGCGCGATCGGCAATCCCGCGGCGTTCGAGGCGAGCGTGCGCTCACTCGGCGCCGCGGTCGTCGAGCACCGGCGCTTCGCCGATCACCATCGCTACGCCGCGGCCGACGTCGCCGATCTGCGCGAGCGCGCCGACGTCCTCTGCACGCACAAGGATCTGGTCAAGCTGCGCGCGCTGCTGCCGCACGCGCGCGCGCTCGCCGTCGAGCTCGAGTTCCGCTCCCCGATCGCCGCGCTGGAGGCGCTGCTCGATGCGCTGCCGCCGTCGGCGGCCGCGCGCGAGCGCGCCGCGCTGCACGAGGGGCTGCATGGCTGAGGCGCTGCCCAGCGAGGCGCCGGCGTCGAGCGAGGCGCAGCCGCCCGCGCACTTCCCGCGCGAGCTCAGCGCGAGCTGGCCGAGCGCGTGGCGCGCGAACCCCGGTTCGCGCACGGGCGCGCTCGCGCGCGTCGAGTGCGCGCTCGTGAACGCGGGCCTCGGCGGCGCCGCGCGGCTGCCGGACGGCGCGCGCGCGCTACTGCTCGACGCGCTCGCGTTCGTCGCGCACAAGGTCGACCGCCGCCACACGCGCGCGGCGCGCGAGTGGATCGATCAGGCGTTCGGCCCCGGCCTTGCCGAGGACGAGCTCGCGCGCCGCGTGCGCCGCGCGTTCCGCCACCTGTTCCGCGTGACCGTCGACACGCACCGCGCGACGCGCGTGATCGAGCCGGCGCGCCTGCGCGAGCACGTCGAAGTCGTGAAGACCGCCGACGTCGAGCGCGTGCTCGCCGAGCGGCGCGGCGCGCTGATCGCGAGCGCGCACTTCGGCGACTGGGAGACGATGGGCGCGGTGCTGCCGTGGCTCGGTTTCGATCCGCTCTACGCCGTGTCGCGGCCGATCCGCAACCGCTACCTGTCGCTGCACGCGCAGGCCGCGCGCGAGCGCCGCGGCGTGCGCATCGTGCCGCGCGCGGGCGCGATGCAGGAGATCCCGCGCATCCTCGCCAGCGGTGGCCACGTGGTGATGCTGCTCGACCAGCGCGGCCGCCACCGTCCCGTGCTCGCGCCGTTCTTCGGCCGCGAGGCCGCGTGCGAGCGCGCGCCGAGCGTGCTCGCGCGGCGCAGCCGCTGCCCGATCCTGTTCGCGACCTGCGCGTACGGCGACGCGCCGCTGTCGTGGCGCCTCGAGCTCGGCCCGGTCCTGTGGCCCGAACAGACGCGCCGCATGGATCCGGTCGAGCTCGCGACCCGCATCAACGCGGAGCTCGAGCGGCGCATCCGCGCGCGCCCCGAGCAGCAGCTGTGGGTGCACGACCGCTACCGGGCGCGGGCGCCGCAGCCGCGCGAGCTCGAGAACGAAGCGACCGACAGCGTCGAAGCGGACTGAAAACGCGCCGCGCGGGCAGCTGGAACTGGACTGCGCGGGCGCCGGCTGTCGATGATAGGCAGCCCATGATCGTCGTCACCGGCGGCGCCGGCTTCATCGGCAGCAACCTCGTGCGCGGGCTCAACGCGCGCGGCATCCACGACATCCTGGTCGTCGATGACTTCGAGGACGGCTCGAAGCACCTGAACCTGAACGCGTGCCGCTTCGCGGACCTGATGGACTACCGCGACTTCCGCCAGGGTCTGTGGGATCTCGCGGACTCCGGGGTCGAGGCCGTGTTCCACCAGGGCGCGTGCTCCGACACGACCGAGCGCGACGGACGCTTCATGCTCGAGGTCAACTACGAGTACAGCAAGGAGCTGTGCGCGTTCTGCACCGAGCACGACGCGCGCTTCATCTACGCGTCCTCGGCCGCGACGTACGGCGACGGCAAGCGCGGCTTCCGCGAGGAGCCCGAGTGCGAGTGGCCGCTCAACGTCTACGGCTTCTCGAAGATGGTCTTCGACCAGTGGGTGCGTGCGCAGGGGCGCAGCGCGACGCAGATCGCGGGCCTGCGCTACTTCAACGTCTACGGCCCGCAGGAGAACCACAAGGGCCGCATGGCGTCGGTCGTCTACCACTTCCACAAGCAGATCGGCGAGCACGGCGAGCTCAAGATCTTCGAGGGCTCGGAGGGCTTCGTGCGCGACTTCGTGCACGTCGACGACGTCGTCGCCGTCAATCTGTGGCTGTACGACCACCCGCAGGTCTCCGGCATCTTCAACTGCGGCACCGGCAAGCCGGAGTCGTTCCGCAAGCTCGCCGAGGAGACCGCGCGGCACTACGCGGGCGCGCGCATCGCGACGATCCCGTTCCCCGCCGACCTCGCGGGCAAGTACCAGGCGTACACGTGCGCGGATCTCGCGAAGCTGCGCGCCGCCGGCTACGGCGGAGCGTTCCGCGGCCTCGGCGAGGGCGTCGCGTCGTACGTGAAGATCCTCAAGGAGAGCGGCGGGCACCACCGCGCCGGCGCATGAACGAGCGCGAGCTCCTGCGCGTCCTGGACGGCCTCGCGCGCCCGCGCGTGCTGATCGTCGGCGACCTGATCCTCGACCGCTACGTCGACGGCGAGGTCTCGCGCATCTCGCCCGAGGCGCCGATCCCGATCCTCGCCGCGCGCTCGACCGAGGACCGCCTCGGCGGCGCGTGCAACGTCGCGGCGAACTTGCGCGCGATGGAGGCCGCCGTCGAGATCCTCGGCGTGGTCGGCAAGGACCAGATCGGGATGGAGCTCTTGTCGCTGATGCGCGGCATCGGCATCCAGACCGAGGGCTGCGTCGTCGATGCCGAGCGCCCGACGATCGAGAAGACGCGGATGATCAGCGGCGTGCACCAGATCCTGCGCGTCGACTGGGAGAAGGCGCATCCGATCCCCGCGCCGATCGAGACCGGACTGCTCGCGAAGATCGACGAGCGCGTCGCGACCGCGCACGCGGTGATCCTGTCCGACTACGGCAAGGGCGTGCTGACTCGAAGGGTGTGCCAGGCCGTGATCGCGGCCGCGCGGCGCGCGCGCGTGCCGGTGCTGGTCGACCCGAAGGGCAGCGACTACACGCGCTACGCGGGCGCGACGCTCGTGACGCCGAACCGCAAGGAGGCCGAGCAGGCGATCGGCCGGCGGCTCGCGTCGTTCGACGATCTGCCCGACGCGGCGCGCGAGCTGATGCGCATCGCCTCGCTCGACTGCGCGGTGATCACGCTGGGCGGCGACGGCATCTACTACCTCGACGCGAACGGCGGCGCCGATCGGGTGCCGACGCAGGCGCGCAAGGTGTTCGACGTGACCGGCGCGGGCGACACGGTGATCGCGAACCTCGCGCTCGGCCTCGGCGCGGGCCTCGAGCTCGGCGTCGCGGTGCGCCTGGCCAACCACGCGGCCGGCATCGTCGTCGGGCGCCTGGGCGCGGCCTCGGTGACGCGCGCGGAGCTGCGCGCGGCGCTCGGCGAGCGGCTGACGCAGCGCTCGAAGCTCTTGACGCAGGAGACGCTCGCGACCGCGCTCGCCGAGTGGCGCTCGGAGGGCCGCAAGATCGTGTTCACGAACGGCTGCTTCGACGTGCTGCACGCCGGCCACGTGCAGTACCTGCGCGAGGCGCGCTCGCAGGGCGACGTGCTCGTCGTCGGCGTCAACGACGACGCGAGCGTGCGGCGCCTGAAGGGCGCGGCGCGGCCGGTCAACGCGATCGACGATCGGATGTACGTGCTCGGCGCGCTCGAGATGGTCGACGGCGTGATCGCGTTCCCCGAGGACACGCCGCTGCGGCTCGTGCAGGAAGTCACGCCGAACGTGCTCGTGAAGGGGGAGGACTGGGCCGACAAGGGCGTCGTCGGGCGCGAGTGGGTCGAGCAGCACGGCGGGCGCGTGCACCTCGCGCACCTCTTGCCCGGTCGATCGACGACGAGCATTCTCGAGCGTGCCGGTCAGCCACCGGGCGCCGCCGGCATCGCGCGGCCGAACTGCTAGAGCACGCGATTCCCGCGCTATTGCACGGTCGCGACGAGCGCGTCGCTCGACGACAGCAACCCCGCCGTCGCGCAGCTCGCCGGATTGATCCACACGAACTGCATGTGCAGCGACTGTCCGACCAACTCCGGCGTCAGCGGATAGTCGCGCCGCGCGTAGCCGCCCTTGTTGCTCGCGACCGGATCGACGTTGTACGGCGACAGCGGATCGAGGTAGATCGACGCGCCGAGCAAGTCGATGGCGGCCTGGTCGGCGTCGGAGCCGATCGCGAGCACCCCGAAGACGCCGGGCGGCGCGTGCACGCACGTGACGCCGATCGTCTGTCCCGCGATCGCGGGTCCGGTCAGTCCGATCGCGATCGGACCGTCGCAGGCCTCGGTCGAGACGCCGTAGCGCGCGACCCCGACCGGCGGCGCCTCGAGCAGCGCCAGCGCGTCGTAGATGTCGCGCGCGGCCGTCACGCGCTCGGCGATCGCGGCCGCCGAGGCGCCGACGACGAACGGCGGCGGCGGTGCGACGAGCTGGTCGCAGTGCTGGCGCAGGTACTGCGCGTCGGCCGTCGATCCGATCGGCTGGCCGTCGACGATCACGTAGATCGCCGCGGTGTGCGCGATGCCGTCGAGGCTCGCGGCGAGCCAACCGCTCTCGGTCGGCACGAAGACGGGCTCCCATACCTGCTCGCCGCCCACCGGCAGCGCGGCGGCGCTGGTCGCGACGACAGCGCCGTTGTAGATGAGCTCGAGCGTGCCCGAGAGCGCGCCGCCGGGCGTCTTCTTCACGTGCACGCGCGGCAGCACTTGCGCTCCGCCGCTGATGTGCAGCGTCCGGCCCGCCACCGTCTTGTCGACCGCGATCGCGAGGAACACCGAGCCGTCCGTCGAGATCGACGTGCAGCCGGCGCGCACGCCGTCGACCCAGCGATCGAAGTCGGGCGTGAAGTCGCTCGTGCCGACGTAGGTCCGGATCGGACCGAGCAGCGGGTAGATGCAGGTGTTGTCGGTGCCGGCGACCAGCGCGACGCGCACGCCGGCGTTCTGCAGCTTGTAGTAGATGCCGCGCCAGTCGAGCGCGTCGAACGCGTCGAAGTGGTAGGCCTCGATGAACGTGGCGGCGCCGAGCGCGGCGTCGATCGGCAGCATCGCTGGCACGAGGTGCGCGAGCTGCGGGCCGCTCATCGACTGGTAGCCGAGCGGCCAGCGCACGTGCGAGTACCCGGCGATCGCGCCGGGCTGCGCCAGGAAGAACTCGAGGTCGGCGCCCGGGTACTCGAGGTTCGGGAACACGCCGTCGGTGATGCCGATGCCGCAGACGTGGCCGAACTGCGACGAGTTGAAGCCGCTGACCTCGACGCCGAACTGCAGGATCGCGCCGAGCGAAGGGCGCGACGCGACGTGCAACATGCCGTCGATCTGCGGCACGAGCGTCGTGAAGTAGGTCTGTTGGCCTTCGAGCGTCTTGCTGGGATTCCAGAACGACGCGCAGGCGATGTTCACGCCGGCGGTGAGCTGTTGTTGCACCAGCTCACCGGGGTCGAGCAACGGACCGGGGCCGCAGGGCTGCGTGTGCACGTGCGTGTCGCCCGAGTGCCAACGCGGCGGCAGCTGGACCGGACCATCGGGTGTACCGTGGCCCTGGCCGAATGCGGTCGCGGCGAGGAGCGAGCAGGCGAGCACCCAGGCAAGTGGGCGCGGGGACATCCTCCAAAGCGTAGCGGCGCGCGCGCGGAACGGGTGGACGAAGTGCGCTCGAATCAGGCGTAGAGCTCGCGCACCACGCGCCCGGCGACGTCGGTGAGGCGGAAATCTCTTCCGGCGTGCCGGAACGTCAGTCGCTCGTGGTCGAGGCCGAACAGATCGAGGATCGTCGCGTGCAGGTCGTGCACGTGCACCTTTCCTTCGACCGCGTACCATCCGTAGTTGTCGGTAGCGCCGTGCGCGTGGCCCGCCTTCAGGCCGGCGCCCGCCATCCACACGGTGAAGCCGTGCGGGTTGTGGTCGCGGCCGTTGCCGTCCTGCGCGCACGGCGAGCGGCCGAACTCGCCGCCCCACAGCACGAGCGTGTCCTCGAGCAGCCCGCGCGCGTCGAGATCCGCGAGCAGCCCCGCGATCGGCAGGTCGACCTCGCGCGCGTTCTTCGCGTGGTCGGCCTTCAGGTTCGCGTGCTGATCCCACTTGTACGAGTGCGTGCACTGCACGAAGCGCACGCCGCGCTCGACCAGGCGCCGCGCCATCAGGCATTGGCGGCCGAAGTTCTCGGTCGTCGGCTCGCCGAGGCCGTAGAGCTCGCGCGTCGCCGCGGACTCGCTCTCGACGTCGAGCGCCTCGGGCGCAACCGCCTGCATCCGGTACGCGAGCTCGAACGACGCGATACGCGCGGCGAGCGCCTCGTCGTACTCGCGCCCGCTGCGGTGCGCCTCGTTCAGCGTCGCGAGGAAGTCGAGCTCGGCGCGTTCGAGGTCCATGCGCGCGTCGCTGCGCGCAAGATGCAGCAGCTTCGCGTCGCGCGCCGGCACTCCGGCGTGCCCGATCGGCGTGCCCTGGTTCGCGCCGGGCAGGAACGCGCTCGACCAGTTGTTGACGCCGCCGTGGCCGAGCGTCGGACAGATCGTGACGAATCCGGGCAGGTTCTCGTTCTCGCTGCCGAGGCCGTAGAGGATCCACGAGCCCATGCTCGGGCGCACGAACGTGTCCGAGCCGGTGTGCAGCGCGAGCAACGCGCCGCCGTGCGCTTCGTTCGTGCCGTGCAGCGACTTGACGATGCACAGCTTGTCGACGTGGCGCGCGACGTTGGGGAACAGCTCGGACACCCACTGGCCGCTCTGCCCGTGCTGCGCGAACTTCCACGGGCTCGCGAGCAGGTTGCCGGTCTTCGCGAACTGGATGCGCGGCTTCTCGCCCGGGAACGGCATGCCGTCGTCGCGCTGCAGCAGCGGTTTGTAGTCGAAGGTGTCGACCTGCGACGGGCCGCCGTGCATGAACAGGAAGATCATCCGCTTCGCGCGCGCGGCGTGGTGCGCGACGCGCACCGCGGAGGGCGACTGCGCCAGTGCGTCGCGCGCGAGCAGCGAGGACAGCGCGAGCCCGCCGAAGCCGAGGCAGGAGGTGCGCAGCAGCTCGCGGCGCTCGAACGGTCGCTGGAGGAACGGCGCGCGCATCGTCAGTCGACGTACAGGAACTCGTTGGAGGACAGCAGCGCGCGCGCGAGACCGAGCCAGGCGCGCAGCTCGCGCTCGTCGTGGGCGCCCGGCATCTCGTGGCGCTGGCCCTGCGCGACGGGCTCCGCGGCGGGCGCGGCCTGCAGCTCGTGCAGGCGCTCGACGAGCGCGAGCGAGCGCGCGAGCTCGTCCGCGGTCGGATCGCGCAACAGCGCCGCACTCCACAGCTCGCGCACGCGCGCCGCGGGCTCGCCGCGCGCGAGCGCGCGTTCAGCCAGCTTCCGCGCGCAGCCCTCGACGAGCGGCGAGTTCAGGAAGAACAGCGCCTGGCTCGGCACGTTCGTCGTCGGGCGCGGCTCGAGCGGCACCGACGGATCGGCGTAGTCGAAGTTCGAGAACAGCTCGTACATCGCGTTGCGCACGATCGGCAGGTACAGCGAGCGCCGCGGCTCCTCGTAGCGCGCCGCGTTCCCCGACTGGTCGTTCGTCACGTAGTCGCCGTTGGGCGTGCCGAGCAGCGAACCGCCGAGCGTGCGATCGAGCGTGCCGGCCGCGCACAGCAGGCGATCGCGCAGCGACTCCGCGTCGAGGCGCCGCCGCGCGAAGTGCGAGAGCCAGCGCGCATCCGGATCCGCGTCGCGGCTCGCCGGCGCGGGCGCGCTCGCCATCTGCCACGTGCGCGAGGTGAGGATCAGCCGCTGCAGGCGCTTCTGGCTCCAGCCGTTCGCGACGAGCTCGCGCGCGAGCCAGTCGAGCAGCGCCGGGTGCGTCGGCGCATCGCCGCGCAGGCCGAAGTTCGACGGGCTCGCGGCGATGCCGCGGCCGAACAGACCGGCCCAGATGCGATTCGCCGCGACGCGCGAGGTCAGCGGGTGCGCCGGATCGAGCATCCAGCGCGCGAGCTCGAGCCGGCCGCTCGCGCCCTCCGCGATCGCGGGGCGCGCGACGAGCGCGTCGAACAAGTGCAGCGGTCCGCGCGCGATCGGCTCGCCGGCCTGCGCGAGGTGGCTGCCGCGCACGTGGACGCGCGCGTCGATCGGAGCGGCGGCCTCGGCGACGGCGATCGCGGCCGGGAGCGCGGGCGCGCGGCCCTGTTCGAGCTCGGCGACGCGCGCGCGCGCCGCCGCGAGCTCGGTGCGCAGCGCCGCGGGGAAGTGCGCCTCGCGGCGCGACTGCGGCAACCGGTACGGCGCCGCCTCGACGTCTCCGCCGCGCTTGGCGGTCGCGACGTGCGCGGCCGCGAATTCCGGCACGCTCGCCGCGCCGATCAGCGCTTCGCAAAGCTCGGCCTCGGGCACGAACACGAGCGCGTCGAGGTGCGGGAACGCGCCGTCGCGTTCGAAGCGCAGCACGTTGCGACCCGCGGCGAGCTCGAGCGCGCCGAGATCGGCCCACGCGAGCGCGTCGGGCTTCCAACCGCCGGTCACGGCGCCGAGCACGCCGTTCGCGCGCGCCGCGCCGCCGAGCGCGAGCACGACCGGCCGGCTCTCCTCGGCCGCGTAGCGGACGAACAGCCGCCAGCGCGCGGCCGCGGGCAGCGCGACGTCCCACTCGACGTGCTGCAGGCCCATCTTGCCGGTGCGTGCGAGCACGTCGTCGCGCGAGCCGTACGTGTCGTCGTCGCGGATCAGATTGCCGCGGCTCGCATCCTCGGCCTCGAGCAGCAGCGCGCGCGGAGCGAGCGCCGCGCCGGCGCGCGCGTACGCCGCGCGCAGCTCTTGCGACTCGGGCGTGGTCGAGCCGGCGCCGCGCTCGAGCAGCGCGTCGACCGCCTTCTTCGCGGCCGCCTCGGCCGCCGCGTGCTCGTCGCGCCGCGCGATCTCGGCGCGCGTGCCGAGCGGCCGCTCGTTCCAGCGCGACACGAAGTTCGTGTTCGCGAGCGTCGCCGTCGAGTGGAACACGCCGGCGAGCGCGTAGTAGTCGGTCGCCGGCAGCGGATCGAACTTGTGGTCGTGGCAGCGCGCGCAGCCCATCGTCAGGCCGAGGAACGCGCGCGAAGCCACGTCGAGCTGCTCGTCGACGACGTCGGCCTGCAGCTTCGGCTTGTCCTGCTCGGCCAGCATCTTCGGGCCGAGCGCGAGGAACGCGGTCGCGATCAGCGGGTCGAAGTCGAGCTCGTCGCGCTCGACGAGATCGCCGGCGAGCTGCCAGGTCAGGAACCGG
Source organism: Planctomycetota bacterium (assembly GCA_004296785.1). Taxonomy (GTDB): domain Bacteria; phylum Planctomycetota; class UBA1135; order UBA1135; genus GW928-bin9. Next base: position 1,163 of record SCVU01000325.1, on the reverse strand, counting down.
TCGTAGGGGAGATCGGCGTTGTACGCGCGCACGAGCCAGTCGCGATAGCGCCACGCCTCGCTCATCGCGAGGTTCTCGTCGACGCCGTTCGAGTCCGCATAGCGCGCGACGTCGAGCCAGCGGCGCGCCTGGCGCTCGCCGTAGTGCGGCGACGCGAGCAGTCGATCGACCGCGCGTTCCCACGCGTCGGGCGCCGCATCGGCGACGAACGCGTCGAGCTCGGCGCGCTCGGGCGGCAGGCCGAGCAGATCGAAGCTCGCGCGCAGGTACAGCTCGCGGCGGTCGGCGCGCGGCGCCGGCGCGAGGCCGCGCGCGTCGAGCTCGGCCTTGACGAAGCGATCGAGCGGGTGGCGCGACCACTCGGCGTCGTCGACGCGCGGCGGCTCGACCGCGCGCAGCGGCTGGAACGCCCAGTGCGCGCGCTGCGCGTCGGTCGGCGCCCACGGTTCGCTCGGCGCGGCCGGCGCGGTCGCGCTCGCGTCGCCGCCCGGCCAGTGCGCGCCGTCGGCGATCCACTGCGCGAGCAGCTCGATCTCGGCGTCGGGCAGCTTGCCCGTCGGCGGCATCTGCAGTTCGGCGTCGGCATAGCGCAGCGCGTGCACGAGCAGGCTCTCGTCCGGCTTGCCGGGGACGAGCGCCGCGCCGCCGGAGCCGCCGCGCAGCAGCGCTTCGAGCGAGTCGACGCGCAGCGCGCCCTTCGGCCGCTTCGTGGCGCCCGAGTGGCACTCGTAGCAGCGCTCGGCGAGCAGCGGGCGGATGCGCTGCTCGAAGTGCTCGTCGCGCGGGCCGTCCGAGGCGACGGCGAGCGCGAGCGTGAACATCCAGGCCGCGCTCATCGCTCCATGCTACCGGCGATGCGCAGCAGCACGAGCGTCGGATCGCCGCACGCGCGCGCGAGCCAAGGCTCGGGCTCTGCACCGAGCGCGACGAGCACGCTCGCCACGAGCGCCGGTGCGACGATCGGCGCGCCGCTCGTGCGTCCGTGCTTGTCGAGCAGCTCGTCGAGCACGGCGCGCGCGTGCCCCGGATCGCCCGCTTTCGCCCGTGCGCGCGCGAGCGCGGCGAGCGCGCGCGGATGACGGCGCGCCGCCTGCGCCGCCGCCGCGAGCCGCTCGAGCCCCTCCGGCGCGCGCGCGGCGGCGACGAGCGCCTCGCCGAGCAGC
>SCVU01000324.1 GCA_004296785.1 Planctomycetota bacterium | reverse complement strand
GAGTCGTCACCGGCAAGCTCGAGCTCGAAGGCGATCTCACCGGCACCTTCGCGATCGGTGCGAGCGGCTACCGGGTCGACGTCATGGCGCCCGCGGAGTCCCCGCACCTGGCCAAGGCTGCCTACTTCGGCTTCGAGGATCAGTTCGGCCGCGCGTCGCATGCCTCCGCGACCGTCCAGCACCACCCGAACACGAACCGCCACGCAGCCAACGCGATTGGTGACCGCGAGCAGATCGTCGGTTGGTCGTTGGGCGTCGACCCTGCACTCGGAACGCATGCGAGCCCGATCACGATGCAAGCGCAGGGCTCGGGTTGGCGCATCGGTCAATCGGATTCGTTCGAAGCGCGCGACTACGCCTGGATCGCAAACACGAGCAGCTTCGACGCGTGGCTCGCGCTACTGAAGCCGCACGTGTCGAAGTGACGGGTCAGCGCGCGACGACGTAAGTTCCCTTCGCGTCGCGCACAACGCGCAGGTGCGCGGCGCCCTGCGGCGGCTCGAATCCGAGCGTCTGTCGCGCGCCGCCGAGCAAGCGCAGCTCGAGGCTCTTCACGCGCTCCTCGCCCGGCACCGCGAGCACGAGCTCCTCCGCGCACTGCCCGTAGTACGACGGCTGCGCGGTCGCCTCGCGCAGCACTTGCTTGCCCGACGCGTACGTCGCGACGACCTGCGTGCCGCGCGCAAGCCCGCGCACGACGAGCGCGCCGCTCGTTCCCTCGTTGCGCAGCGCGCGCAGCCGATCGCCGCACTGCAGGATCAAAAGATCCGGCCGCCCGTCGCCGTCGAGATCGCCCGCGTACGCGCCGCGCCCGGCGAGCGGCTCGCGCGCGAGCGGGAACAGCTCGGGCCCGAGCACCCGGTAGCGCCCGCGCGCGTGCTGCTCGAAGAAGTTCGGCTGCTGCCGATAGGTCTTCGAATCCTGGTACTTCTCGATGTTGTCGATGATGTGCCCGTTGGCGACGAACAGATCGAGATCGAGGTCGAGGTCGAAGTCCTCCCACACGATGCCGAACCCGACCGGCCCGCGGCTCGGCCCCTCGATGCCGGCGCGCAGCGTCGCGTCCGCGTAGAGCCCGTTGCCGTCGTTGCGGTAGAGCGTGTCCGACTCCTCGTCGAAGTTCGTCACGACGAGATCGAGGTCGAGGTCGCCGTCGTAGTCGCCGCTCGCGACGCCCATGCTCGCCTCGGTCGAGCCGCTGCCGTCGACGCCGGTCCCCGAGCGCGCGGTGCGATCCTCGAAGCGACCGCCGCCCGCGTTGAGCCAGTACTTGTTCTCGACCGAGTCGTGCGCGACGTACACGTCGAGGTCGCCGTCGCCGTCCCAGTCGCCGGCGATCGCGCCGAGCGCCTTGCCCGGATGGCCGTCGATGCCCGCGCTCGCGGTCGCGTCGGAGAACTTCAGGCCGCCGTCGTTGCGCCACAGCCTGTCCTGCTCGGGCGGGTACTGATCCGGGTGGCAGTACATCCGCATGCCGGGCTCGCGGCGCCCGCAGTACGGCGGCGCAGCGAGATCGGCCTTCAGGTAGCCGCACACCCACACGTCGAGATCGCCGTCGTTCTCGAGGTCGAACAAGAGCACCGCCGACTTCCAGTGCGTGCCCGCGATGCCGCTCGCTCCGATGCGCTCCTCGAACTTCGCGCCGCCGAGGTTCTTGAGCAGCGCGTCGGGGCCGAGGTTCGCTACGTACAGCTCCGGCAGGCCGTCGCCGTCGAGATCGCCGGCCGCCGCGCCCTGTCCGTAGCCGCGGTCGTCGGCGCCGCTCGCGGCGCTGACGTCGCGGAACAGCGCCGCGCCGCCGGCGCGCGCGGGGCCGGCGACCGAGCTGACGAAGAGCTGATTGCCCGGCAGATCGCGTGTGCGCGCGACGAGCGCGCCGATCGGCAGCGGGCCGCTCTGCACGCAGTAGACGTCGTGGTCACCGTCCGCGTCGGCGTCGAAGATCACCGCGGCACCGCCCATCGTCTCGGGCAGGTGCTTGTCGCTCGTCGCGCCGTTCCAGTGGCGGAACTCGAGGCCCCACTCGGCCGTGACCTCGCGGAACCACGGCTTGGGCGCGGCGGCGGGCGCGGGTTGCTGCGCCAGCGCGAGCGCGAGCCAGGCGAGGCTCATCGACCGCCTCCGGTCGGCTGCGAGGCCGCGGATTCGAGCTTCGCGAGCCGCGCGCGGATCTGCGCGTCGTTGGGCCGCAGCGCGAGGCCGCGGCGATACGCGGCGAGCGCGTCGTCGCGGCGCCCGGCCTTCGCGAGCAGATCGCCGGCGCGCACCGCGAGGCGCGGATCCGCGACGCGCCGCTCGCAGTTCACGAGCAACGCGACCGCGCGCTCGGGCTCGCGGAAGTCCTCGTCGTAGCAGCGCGCGGCGCGCAGCGCGATCGGCACGAGCTGCTCGTTCGGCGCGAGCTCGAGCGCGCGCTCGTACGCGGCGGCCGCGCGCTCGCGGCGGGCCGGCACGAGGCGCGCGAGGTCGCGCTCGACGTCGCCGATCGCCGCGTGGTTCGGCGCCGACAGCGGCTCGAGCGCGAGTCCCTGCTGCGCGAACTGCAGGCGATCGAGCAGCGGCAGCAGCTTGCTGTGGCTGTCGAGCAACTGCAGGCCGCGCGGCTCCTCGCCGGTGCGCACGAGCGCCTGCCCGAGGCCGAACAGCGCCTGCGCGTCGAGCGCGTCGGCCGCGTGCGCCTTCTCGAAGCACGGCAGCGCTTCCTTCCAGCGCCCGTCGCGCGCGTACGCGCGCCCGCGCTGCGACTGCACGCGCGCGTCGTCCGCGCCGCGCAGCGCGGCGGCGCGCTCGAGCGCGGCGTCGGCCTCGTCGAAGCGCTCGAGCGCCTCGAGCGCGTCGACGATCCACAGGCAGTGCTCGCGATCGGCGGGGTCGAGCAGCGCGAGCGCGGGCTCGTAGTGGTGCGCGCGGTAGTTCAGCTCGCCGCGCAGCTTGTTCCATTCGGGGCCGAGCCCTTCGAGGTGCTTGAGCCCCGCTTCGTAGCGCGTGAGCTCGAGCTCCCAGCGCGCGAGCTGCACGCGATCGGCGGCGGGATCGCGGCTCGCCGCGAGGCCGGCATCGAGCCGCGCGATCGCCTCGGCGCGCCGGCCGGCGTTCCACAGCTCGGCGGGCGTCGGCGCAGGCGCCTGTGCGGGCGACTGCGCGAGCGCGAGCAGGAGAGCGGCGATCATCTCCCCATCCTAATCAGCGCGCCCGCTCAGCCACCGCACCACAGCGCGCGCAGCTCGCGCGCCAGCCACTTCGCGACGAGCCCGTGGCACGCCGCGTTCGGATGCCGATCGTGCGCGTGCGCCTGCAGCGACTGCGCGTCGCGCCCCAGCAGCGCCGGCAGCAGGTCGACGAACGCGAGCCCGAGCTCGCCGCACTCCTTGCCGAGCACCTCGCTCGGAAACCGGTACGGGTAGTCGGCGCCGAGCTTCGTCAGCGTCGGATACATCAGCACGCGCACGTCGAAGCCGCGCTCGACGGCGAGGCGCTTCAAGCGCTTGAGCGCCGCGTGCACCATCGGCCGTCCGGGCGCGCCGTCGACCCAGTCGCGGTTGTAGCCCTGCTCGAGCATCCCCGAGCGCAGGCCGACGTAGGCTCGATTCGCGACGAAGTCGGCGAGCACCGAGGTACTGCGCAACCCGTTCATCGCGCGGATCTGCCAGCTCGCCTTCTCGAGATCGCCGCCGGACCACACGCCGCTCGTCAGTCCGAAGCGCCGGATCCAGCGCGCCTGCCAGACCGGCTCGGCATCCTTCTCCTGCACGCCCCAGCCCGACGCATCGGTGACCGTCGCGACGAGCAGCACGATGTCGGGATCGAAGGCCAGCGCGCGATACTCGAGCAGCGCGACTTCCTGGCGCGGGTTGTACGCGTACACGCCGAAGTTCAACACCTCGACGCGGCGCCCGGCGCACAGCTCGTGCAGCTCGCGCTCGAGCTGCTTCGGCAGCGTGTCCTTGAGATCCACGCCCGTGCCGTACGTGACCGAGTCGCCGAGCACGGCGACGCGCAGCGCGCCGTCCGGCTTCGCCTGCGGGTACTCGCGGTCGCGGAAACCCTGCGGATTCACGCGGTAGAGGAGCGTGCGGTCCTCGGCCGACGTCTTGCCCGGGTAGACGACCTCGCCCTGCGCGTTGGGGATCAGCGCCTTCTCGAGCCCGGGCGCCGCCGCGTCGGGAACGTCTTCGAGGAGCGGCAAGAAGTTGTTCGGCCCGCGCGGCGGGAGCCGCAGGCCGGCGACGCGCATCGCGACCTCGACGAGCAGCAGCGCGAGCAGCAGCGCTCCCGCCACCTTTGCAATCGCCTTCAGCACGCGCTTCATCGGGGGTGTGCGCCCGCGTTGCCCGCTCTCCTCGACATGCGGTAAAGTTAGACGCTCATGAGCCGATCCGCGAGTCCCGGAGGGGGCACTGGCGAGTTCAAGCGTTTCGTGTGGCTGGTGATCCTGATGTTCTGCGCGATCGTCGCCGGTCTGGCGATCTTCATGTGGCTGTCGGGTGACCCGGGTTCGCTGCCGTTTCAGTACGAAGGCATGAACTAACGATCAGCGGTCGGGGAGCCGTGGTGCGCAAGAAACTCCTGATGATGCTCGCGACGCTCGGCGTCGCGGTTGCGATGGTGCTGCTCGTCGAGCTCGGGCTGCGCGTCGCCGGCGTCGGCGGTTTCGATCCGGCGCGCGACTCGCGGCTGAAGTACCAGCAGATCTTCCAGCCGACGTTCCGGCCCGCCAAGCTCGCGTACGGGCGCGAAGTGCTCGCAACCGCCGATCCGCGCCTGCCGTACCAGTGGATCGCGCCGCAGAAGCCGGCGAATGCGCTGCGCGTGCTCGTGTTCGGCGAGTCTGCGATCTCGGGGCTCGGCTTCAGCCCGAACGTGACGGTCGTGCGCGAGCTCGAGCGCCAGCTGTGCGCGGCCTGCCCCGACCGCGTGCTCGAGGTGATCAACCTCGGCATCGTCGCGCTGCCGTCGAAGCAGGTGCGCCGCCTCGTCGAGGAAGCGGTCGAGCACTACGCGCCCGACGCCGTCGTCATCTACTGCGGCAACAACGAGTTCCTCGAGATCCACGCCGAGAAGTACGCGGACCACATCGCGAGCGGCGGCGAGAAGGTGCTGCGCGCGCTGTCGCGCTCGCACATCTACGGCGCGCTGCGCGGACTGGCGCGTCCGCCGTCGCGCGTGCCGAACGTCTCGACCTCCGACGTCGCCGACAACGACCAGCGCGTCAGCGAGGCGCGCATGATCGAGTTCGTCGGCGTCGACGCAATCGAGCGCGCCGAGCTCGTCGCGCGCCATGCGGAGAACCTGCGCGCGATGGCCGCCTGCTGCGCGGCCGCCAAGGTCCCGTGCGTGATCGCGGCCGTCGCGGTCAATTGGGAGTGGCTCGGCCGCACCGATCCGCCGGCCGAGTGGATCGAGGCGTACTGCGGCGGCGCGAGCGGCGAGGCCGGGCTGCGTCACGCGCTCGGTGCGCTGCGCGCGGAGCTCGCGAGCGCATCCGAGCGCGAGCGCTACCTCACGCACTGGCGAATGGGCGAGGTGCACCGGCGCCTGGGCGAGTGGCCGGAGGCCGTCGCCCAGTACCGCGCGTCGCTGAACGGCGATCCGCACCTGCGCCGCTGTCGCGACGAGATGAACGAAGGCGCGCTGGCCGCCGCGCGCGCGACCGGCGTGGGCTTCGTCGACACGCCGCGCGAGCTCGCCGCGCTCGACGAGCACGGGATGGTCGGCTTCGGCGACTTCTACGACTACGTGCACTTCACGCCGCGCGGCGCGGCGCGCACCGCGTGGCTCGTGTACGGCGAGCTCGCGCGGCTGCAGGTGTTCACGCCGGCGCCGGAGCACGACGCGCGCGCGTTCCTCGCCGCGCGCGAGGCCAAGTTCGCGGCGCTGGAGAGCGACGCGAAGGCGGTCGGCGACTTCCTCGGGATCGGCTCGTCGCCGCGGCGCATCGTCGACCGCGATTTGTG
>SCVU01000323.1 GCA_004296785.1 Planctomycetota bacterium | reverse complement strand
GCCGCTCGCGACGTCGCCGGACGCCAAGGGCGTCGCGCTGCTCGACGCGAACGGCGACGTCTATCCCGACGTGCTGCTGTACCAGGTGACGCCGCCGTTGATGGCGTTCCACTACGGATCGGCGAGCGGTCAGTTCACGAGCTCGCCCGCGGTCGCGACGCTCGCGACGCACGCGCACTTCGACGACCTCGACGGCGACGGCGCGCGGGAGCTCATCGCGTTTCAGAGCACGACGAAGGGCGGGCTGCGAGTCGTGCCGGGCAGCGCCGGCACCTTCGCGGCGTACGAGCGCGTGCTCGCCGCGACTCCGATCGAGCTCGACGTCGCGACGACCGATCTCGATGCCGACGGACGCCCCGACTGCGTCTTCGCGCGCGCTGGGATCCCGGGTCAGATGCAGGTCGCGCTGGGGGCGCCGGGCGGCGCGTTCACCGAGCTCGCGCCCGGGCTCTCGACCTCGGTGTTCGACTTCGCGCTGGCCGACGCGAACGGCGATGGACGCGCGGACTTCGTCGCCACCGCCGATCTCGGGATCAACTTGCTCTGGCACGCGGGAGCGGGCGACGGAACGTTCGCGCCGCCCGTGGCGTCGGCGCTGATCCCGAACCTCGAGTGGCTCGACGTCGCCGACTACGACGGCGACGGCCGCGTCGACGCGTGCGTGGCCAACCACTCGACGGTCGGCATCGCGCGCGGCAACGGCGACGGCACGTTCCAACCGCCGCTCGCGCTGCCCGGATCCATGCTCGGCCTGCGCAACTCGCCGGCGGTCGACCTCGACGCCGACGGCTTCCTCGATCCGCGGGTCAGCGCGTCGCACGGCGCGGGCTCGCCGGCCGTGCAGTGGTGGCTCTCGAACGGCGTGGGGGGCTACGCGGCGGTGCAGACGCTCCCCGGTGGACAGCACGATCCGCGCGTGCCCGCCGGCGACTTCGACGGCGACGGCTTCGTCGATCTCGCGATCGCGCGCTCGAGCACGATCTACGAGCTGCGCTACGGCGATGGCAGCGGCGCGTTCCCGACGGCGCAATCCGTGGCGCTGCCGCTCGGCGGCCGACCGCTGTGCGCCGCCGATCTCGATCTCGACGGTCGCGACGAGCTCGTGTGCAGCGGCACCACCTCGCTGTCGGAAGGCAACGACGTGCAAATCGTGTTCGGCGCACCGGCCGCCGTCGCGCCGAGCGTGCTGCGCTACCACGGGCCGGTCTCCGACGACGCCGACGTGCTCGACGCCGACGGCGACGGACGGCTCGAGCTCGTGACCGACCAAGCCGTGGTGCTGCGCAATGTGTTGCCGGACGCCGCGGGCGTCGCGAGCTTCGGCGGCGGAACGCCCGGCTGCCAGGGCGTGCAGGCGCTGACGGCGTCGCACGCTCCGAACGTCGGCGCGAGCGACTTCCGAATCGCGTGTCACGGCGCGCCGCCGCAGTCGTTCGGGATCGGATTGCTCGGCGTCGCGCCGGACGCGGGGTCGGATCCGCTCGGCATCGGACTGCTGCTGCACGTGAACCTCACGGCGCCGCTCGTCGCGTTCCACGCAAAGAGTTCCGCATCGGGCTCGATGTCGCGCGCGTTGCCGATCCCCGGCGATCCGCTGCTCGCCGGCGCAACGCTGCACGCGCAGCTCGCGTGGCCGTGGAAGAGCTCGGCGAGCTGCGATCCGTCGTTGCTCGGCTTGTCGAGCACGAGCGGGCTCAGCATCACGATCCAACCGTAGTTCGGTAGCGGGCCCGGCAAGGTCGAGATAGCATCGAATCGGCCGTGCCGGGCTCGCAGCGCCTCACTGCTCGCGCATGTCGGAACACAACCCGCTCGCCGCGCTCCTCGGACTGCTGGCTGCGTCCGCACCGCTCGCCGCGCAGCAAGCGCTGTTCTCCTCGCGCATCTTCGCGACGCCGCCGATTCACCACGCGTCGCAGATCGCCGACCTCGACGGCGACGGCCGGCTCGATCTCGTCTACCGCGCGACGAACGCGATCGAATGGCGGCGCGGCGACGGCGTCGGCGGATTCGGGCCGAGCCTGCTCTTGCTCAGCGTGCCGCCCGGCGCGGGCGCGAACCTGATCGCGACCGGTGACGCCGACGGCGACGCGGACGTCGATCTGTACTTCTCGAGCGGATTCCAGGCGCACGCGGAGCTGTGGCTGAACTCCGGCGCCGCCTCGTTCCAGCTCGGCGGCAGCGCGCAGCTGTCCGGGCTGAACCTGCTCTCCGCGCGCGCGCTCGACGCGAACGGCGACGGCCGCCTCGACTTCGCGTGCGCGAGCCACTTCACCGCCGGCGGCACGTTCGTCCAGACGCTCTGGTTGAGCGTCGCCGACGCGAGCGGCGCGCTCGCCGCGCCGGTCAGCCAGTTCGCGCAGGACAGCGGATTCTTCTACGGCGCGGCCGACCTCGACGTCGACGGCGACTTCGATCTCGTGCTGCATCCGGGGCTGCGCGTCAGCGCGAACCAGGGCGGAGCGTACGGCACGCCGATCCTCTCGAGCGCCGGCGCGTTCACCGACGTCGTGATCACCGGCGATCTCGACGGCAACGGCTCCGACGACGTCGTCGCGGCGAACGGCGGCGCGTGGAGCAGCCTCGCGAGCAACGGGCTGCTCGATTTCCACGCTCCGGTCGCGCTGCCGGCGCCGCTCTCCGACGTGCCGCCGACCGCGGCGGACTGGGACGGCGACGGCGATCTCGATCTCGGCTTCGCCGACGGCGCGGTGCTGCGCGTGCTGCTCGGCGACGGCGCGGGCGGATTCCAGCCGGGCCCCGTCGTCGCGCTCGGCACGAATCACGCGCGCTGGCTCGGTCTGTACGAGCTCGATGGAGCGGCGCCGCGCGAGCTGTTGACGACGACCGCGCTCGCGTCCGACGTGTGCGTGACGCGCGCGAGCGCGAGCGGCGCCTACGCGGCGTACGAGGCGTTCGCACTGCCGAGCGCGATCGGCGCGCTGCGCGGCGCCGACCTCGATCGCGACGGTCGCCTCGATCTCGTCGCCGAGCCGCCGGCCGGCGCGAGCGTGGCGACGGTGCTGCTCGGCACTGCGACCGGTCCGGGCGCGCCGACCGCGCTCGACCTGCAAGGCGCCGTCGTCGCGCTGCGCGTCGCCGACGTCGACGGCGACGGGCGCTGCGACGCGATCGGCACCGGCTCCGGCGGACTGCGCTACGCGCTCGGCGACGGCGCGGGCCATTTCGGCGCGGCGCAGACGCACCCGCTCGTCCTCGCGGGCAACGACCTCGAGCTCGCCGACTTCAACGCCGACGGCGCGCTCGATCTGCTGCTCGCATCCGGCGCGCTGCCTTCGATCTGCTACGGCGGCGCGAGCGGGTTCGCGGCGCCGACGCCGCTGCCGCAGGCGCTGCCGCCGCTGCCGGGCAGCGCGACGAACGTCGCGAGCGCGGACGTCGACGGCGACGGCATCGGCGATCCAATCGGGTCGGTGCGCCCGCCGTCGCTGTTCGCGCCCAGCAAGATCGCGGCGTGGCGCTCGGCGGGCGGGACCGGCTACGCGGCGCCGTCCGTCGTCAACGCGTATCCGGCCAACTTGCTCGATCCGTCGCTGCCGATCTCGTGCGGCGACTTCGACGGCGACGCGCGCGTCGATCTGTGCTTCACCAACGGCGCGAGCTCCGCGCTCGTCGCGTACGGCAACGGGCAGGGCGCGTTCGGCGCGCCGGTCGAGGTGATCGCCGGCCTGTCGGGGCCGAACTCGAGCGGGATGCCGCACGCGCGCGCCGATCTCGACCTCGACGGCCGCGACGAGCTGTGCGCGGCGGTCGCGGCGACGGACGCGCTCGAGATCCGCGTGTGGCGCGGCGCGAGTGCGCCGTCCGCCGAGCACGAGTCCTACGCGACCATCGGCACGAGCAGCCTGGCCGCGTTCGATCTCGACGCCGATGGTCGGATCGAGCTCGTCGGCGGCAGTCTGGCGAGCACCGCGGCGCGACTGCTCGTGTTCCGCAATCCCGCGGGCCTGCCGCTCGGCCTCGCGCCGTTCGGCGGCGGGACGAGCGGCTGTCAGGGCACGCACGCGCTCGTCGGCAACGCGATGCCGCGCCTGGGCGCGAGCACGTTCCGACTCGTGTGCCGCGGCGCGCCCGCGCAGAGCGTCGGCATCGGCGCGATCGGCGTCGCGCCGGATGCGGGCTCGGATCCGCTCGGTCTGGGGCTCGTGCTGCACGTCGGGCTCGGCGCGCCGATCGTGCCGTTCCAACTGACGAGCTCGGCGTCCGGCAGCGCGTCGCGCGCCGTGCCGATCCCGAGCCATCCAACGCTCGCCGGCGCGGTGCTGCACGCGCAGGTCGCGTGGGCGTGGAGCGCGAGCGCGAGCTGCGACCCGTCGCCGTATCTGTTGTCGAGCTCGCGCGGGCTGACGGTGACGATCCAACCATGATGTCCCCTCGATCGCTGTGCTGCGCCATCGGCGCACTGTTCGCCGCGAGCG
>SCVU01000322.1 GCA_004296785.1 Planctomycetota bacterium | reverse complement strand
GTACGCGAGCATCCACGCGACCGGCGGCAGCAAACCGAACGGCCACAGCGCGGCGCCGCGCGCGCCGGCGTCGACGCCGAGCGGCAGCGCGACGAGCGCCCACCACACCGGCAGCACGAACGGATCGGCGCGCCCGAGCTCGAACGCGAGCGGCAGCAGTCCGACGAGCGCGTGCACGCTAAGCGCGACGCCGAGCGCAGCGCTCGGGCGGCGCGGATCCGCGGCACCGGGGCGCAGCCAGCTCATGCGGGTCGCACTCCCCCGCTGCGGCCGCGCGGCGCGGCGACGTGCAGCGCGAGCCCGGCGAGGATCACCGCGGCGCCCGCGAGCGCCGCGAACTTGCCGCAGCCGATCGTGAACAGCAGCACGACCGCGAACGCGCCGCCGGCGATCGCGCGCTCGCGCGCATCCGCGGCGAAGCGCAGACCGGCGGCCGCGGCGAACAAGTGCGGCACGAGCGTCAGGAACAGCGACAGCTGCACGATCAGCTGGAACGCCTGTTGGAACTTCGCGACGAGCAGCGGCGCGAGCGCGGCGCTCGTCACGAGCGCGCCGGCGACGAGCGCGACCGCCGGCGCGCGCGTGCGCGTGGTCACGCGCGCCAGCGCCGCCGGGAACAATCCATCCTGCGCGGCGGCGACCGGGATGCGGCCGCTCAACAGGATCCAGCCGTTCAGCGTGCCGAGGCACGCCGCGATCGCGGTGACCGCGATTCCTCGCGCGAGCCACGGCGCGCCGCAGCGCTCGGCGAGCAGCGCGAGCGGGCTGCCCGAGCTCGCCAGCGCGGCGTTGTCGAGCGCGCCGATCAGCGCGAGCGCGAGCCCGAGGTACACGAGCGTGCCGAGCGCGAAGCCGATCCACGTGCTGCGCGGGATCGTCGCGCCCGGCGCGACGACTTCCTCGGCGGTCACCGCGGCCGACTCGATGCCCGCGTACGCCCACACGACGAGCGCCATGCCCGCGGGCAGCGCGCTCCAGCCGCTCGGCGCGAACGGCTCGAGGTTCGCGGGCTCGAAGTGCGCGAGGCCGAGCGCGCCGACCGCCGCGAGCGGCACGAGCGCGGCGACGAAGATCGCCGACTGCACGCCGATGCCCGCGCGCACGCCGAGCAGGTTGAGACCGCACAGCGCCCACACGCACGCGAGCGCGATCGCGAACGTCGCGACCGGGCTCTCGCGCAGGCTCGGGAACAGCTCGGGCGCGTAGACGGCCGCGCTCGATGCGATCGCGGCGTTGCCGATCGTCGCGCTCCACCAGTACGCCCACGCGGTCGTGAAGCCGGCCGCGTCGCCGAAGCCGCGCCGCGCGTACTCGTACGGACCGCCGCTGCGCGGGAAGCGCGCGCCGAGGCGCGCATAGACGCTGGCGACGAGCACGTAGCCGAGCGCGGTCGCGAGCCACGCGACGAGCGCGAGCGGACCCACGCTCTTGGCGAGGCTCGCCGGCAGCGTGTACACCGACGAGCCGACCATGTTGACGACGACGAGCGCGACCGCGCCGAACAGGCCGATGCGGCGCGCGAGCGCCGGCGGAGTGGAATCTGTTGCGCGTTGCGTCACGGCGCGAGACCGCAGCTACGATAGCGGTGGAGCACGCTCCGCAAGCCTAGAGTCCCGCGCGGTCCCGCGCGCGCTTTCCGCGCGAACACTGGATTCGCGGCGCGCGGGGATCCGATGCACGACTCGACGCCGTACCCCCTGGTTCCGATGTCCGCGTCCCCGTCTCCGAAGTTGCAGCGCCTCGCGCTGCTCCTCGCCTGCGCGAGTCCCGCCGCCGCGCAGGGACTCGGCACGCTGACCAGCATCGCGGGTCAGGTCGTCGACCTCGCGCGCGAGACCGGCACGACGGGGAGCTTCTTGTACGGCACGAGCGCAGGCGCGGTCGGGCGCATCGGCACGAACGCGGCCGTGCAGAACCTCGGCAGCGGCGTCGTCGGCGTCCCAGGCAACGCGCTGCGCGCGGTCGTCTCGCTGCCCGACGCGAGCGTCGCCGCGCTCGACAACGAGGGCTACGTGCTGCGCGTGCAGGCGCCGCTGCCCGTCGTCGTGTACGCGGATCTGTACATGATCCAGGACGCGACCGATCTCGCGGTCGACGCGAACGGGACCTTCGCGATCGCGAGCCGCACGCCGTCGGGCGGCGTGCGCGCGCTGAACTGGGTCTCGAGCGACGGCCAGCGCTGGGCGTACTACCGCATCGCGGACCAGCCGCTCGCGCTGGCCGCCGATCCGCTGGGAACGGGCCTGTTGTACAGCGATGCGGCGGGCAGCGCCGCGCTGCGCCGCGTCGAGACGAGCGATCCGTCGCACGCGGCCGCGCTGCTCGAGAACCTCGCGAACCCGGGCTGCTCGGTCGCGGCGCTCGACGGCGATCTCGCGGTCGCGACGAGCGGCGACATCTACTACGCGGCCGGCGCGAAGCTGTGGCTGCACACGCGCGCGACCGGCACGTCGGCGCTCGTCCACAACGCCGGCGCGAGCGTGCGCGGACTGTGCATCGCCGCCTCGAGCGGCGGCGTCGCGAGCGCGACCGGTTGGAGCCTGTACTTCGCACAGGGCGAGAACCCGACGCTGATCCGCGAGCTCGGCGGCGCGCAGGCGCCCGCCGGCGCGCTCGTCACGCCGCTCGGCACGGTGCCGGACCGCGGGAAGATGGTCTGGTCGACGGGCGGCATGAACGTGTTCGAGCTCGCGGCGGATCTCGACGGCCACCTGCTGGTCGGCGGCGATCTGTGGGGCGCCAATCCGCAGATCCGGCGGCTCAGCCTGCCGAGCTTCGCGAACACGACGATCGCGTCGGCCGCGCAGGGGCTCGTCGACCGCGTCGAGGGGCTCGCGCTCGACGCGCAGGGCCGCATCGTCGTGCAGTCGTTCTCCGGCGTCGTGCAGCGGCTCGTCGAGAGCCCGTACGCGCTGTCGACGCTGTACGCCGATCCGACCGACGTGCTGCACGGCGCGAAGGACGTCGCGCTGACGCGCGCGGGCTCCGCGCTGATCGCCGAGCGCGCGGGCTTCGGCAGCGGCGCGATCTACGAACTGCCCGCCGGCGCCGCGAACCTCGTCCCGCTCGTCGCGACCGTCGAGTCGCGCGGCATCGCGGTCGATCCGTTCGGCGCGCGCGCGCTCGTCACGCAGTGGAACAATACCGCGTTCGCGGGCACCGTCGACGCGCTGTCGCTCGCGCCGGTCGCGCTCGCGCCGCTGTCCGGCTTCGCGGGCATGAACTACTCGAATGCCGCGAGCTGGGCCGACGGCGACGTCGTCGCCGATGCGTACGGCGACCTGTACACGTGCAGCGAGGACGACTGGAGCGTCGTGCGCTACGCGCGCGCGACAGGCAAGCTCGTGCGCATCGGCTCGGGCTACCTGAACCATCCGGCCGGCCTCGCGATCGCCGCGAGCAGCGGCCAGACGCCGAGCGCGACCGGCTGGAGCCTGTACGTCGCCGAGTGGAACTTCCTGTGGGAGATCGGCGGCGTGCCCGCGCCCGCGCCGCGCCTCGTCGATCCGTTCGCGCCGCCGGTCGGCCGCTGCGCGGGCTTCGCATCGCCCGCGCACGGCGAGCCGCGCGCGCTGTGCGCGTCGGCCGACGGCGGCGCGCTGTACGTCGTCACCGCACTGTCGCGCGTGCTGCGCGTCGATCCGGCGACGCGCGTGGTCGCCGAGGTCGCGGGACCGGCGCAAGGGCTCGGCGGCGAGCTCGCGGCGATCGCGCCGCGGCCGAACGGCGCGCTCGTCGTCGCCGCGCGCGACGGGCGCGTGTGGGAGCTCGCGACGCCGAGCCACGCGGTCAGCGCGCTGTACGCGGACGCCGGCAACCTGCTCGGCGACGTGCGCGGCGCGTGCCTCGACGCGCAGGGCCGCGTCGCTTGGGTCGAGCGGCCGGCGAGCGGCGCGGCGCGCCTGCTGCGCCTGGAGGCCGGGCTGCCGCAGTTCCTCGTGCACAGCGCGCGCGGCCTGCGCGCGGCGCTCGATCCGCTCTCGGGCGAGCTGTGGGTGTCCGAGCAGGGCGCGCTCGCGAGCGGGCCGTTCGCGAACGCGGGCGAGCTCTTGCGCGTCGATGCGTCGCTGCTTCCGCCGCGCGCGGGTCACCTCGGTCAGGACCTCTACACGACGCTCGTGCAAGGCGACTTCGACGGCGGCTTCGCGTTCGACGCGGGCGGCGACGTGTACGCCGCGGAGTCGGGCAGCGGCCGCGTGTGGAAGCTGCGCCGCGACGGCGGGCCGCGCGCGCTCGTCGCCGGCGGCTACGACGCGCCGCGCGGCGTCGCGCTCGCGCTCGGCACGCCCGGCGTCGCCGGACCGCAGGGCGCGAGCGCGTACGTGCTCGATCGCTGGGCGATCTACGAGCACGGGATCGCCGGAACGCCGGCGCCGCTCGTCCCCGGCAGCGCGCCGTCGGGCATCGAGCTCGCGGTGCGCGGCAGCGCGGCACCTGCGACCGCGATCCCGGTCGCGATCGCGCGTCCGCAGGACGCCGGGCTCGTCTACGTGATCCTGCCGACGCTGTCGGGCAAGCTGCCGGGCCTGCCGCTGGCGTGGTTCGGCGCTCCGTCCGATCCGCGCCTGCTGCCGCTGAACCTCGACGCGCTGGCGAACTTCGTCGGCAAGCCCGCGCTGATGCCGGGCTTCGTCGGCGCGCTCGACGGACTGGGCAAGTCGCTGCCGAACGCGGCGCTCGTGCTGCCGAACAGTCCGTCGCTGCTGTCGCTGGATGCGTGGATCGACTTCACGTGGATCGCGCTCGATGCGAGCGCGCCGAGCGGCATCGCGACGGTCGGCGCCACCGCGCAGTTGTATCTGGGCCCCTAGAACCGCGAGGATGCGCACGTGATCGATCCGCTGGGATGATGAGCGGGCCCGCTGCGAACCAGCCGTGGTGGCTGCCGTTGCGACGTGCGCTCGGGCGCGCGCGGCGTTCCGTCGAGCTCGACACGTTCGACGTGTTCGTGCGCCGCGTCGAGCCTGCGCACCGCGAATTCCGCGCGCCCGACGGCTATCGCTTCGCGTGGGGCAGCGCCGCCGACGTCGCGGCGTGCGACGAGCACCACACGGAGCTCGACGCGCGCGAGCGCGCGGCCGGCGTCGCGCGGCTCGAGTTCGGGCACCGCGTCGTGCTCGCGTTCCACGGCGAGACCGCCGTGTTCAGCATGTGGGTCAACCCGCGGCACCTGAACGTGCCCGGGCACGTGAAACGCGCGCTGCGCCCCGACCAGGTGTTCATCTACAAGGCGTTCACGAGCCCCGAGCACCGCGGCCGCAAGCTCTACGAGTCCGGCATGCGCTTCGTGCTCGCCGACATGGCCGCGCGCGGGCAGCGCGAGCTCGTCGGCTACGCGCACGTGAAGAAGGACGTGTCGCGCAAGGGCCTCGCGGCACTGGGCTTCGCGAGCCTCGGCCGCTTCCATCGCTTCCGCACGCCGTTCGGCTCGTGGTGCCGCGTCACGCACGCGCTCGCCGCGAGCTTTCCGCAGTCCGTCGCCCGGAGCCGCACCGCATGAGTCTTCTGCGCAGCGTGGGACGCACGAGCGGCGCCGCCGCGTGCCTGGGATTCGCGGCCGGCGGCGTGCGCGGCGCGATCGAGTACGCGTTCCAGCGCGACTACGTGCGCGAGTTCCAGGCCGGCGATCCGTCGCCGTGGTCCGAGCGCCTGCTCGCGATCGCGCAGCGCGCGACGTTCGAGGGACTGGGGATCGGCGCGTGCGCGCTGCTCGCCGCGCTCGCGGCGGCGCTGCTCGTGCCGCTGGAGCGCTGGATCGGTCCGCGCGCGAACGGCGCAGCCGCGGCGGGTCCCGACACGCGTTTCGCCGCGAGCTTCGTGCGCGCGAGCGCGAGCTTCGGACTGTGGATCGCGTTCGGCGGTTGGCTCGCGC
>SCVU01000321.1 GCA_004296785.1 Planctomycetota bacterium | reverse complement strand
TAGACGAGAGCCATCAGCGTACGTGTACTACACGATTGTCAAGGCGCACGTCCTGAGAATTCGAGATGCTATTGCAACTGATGATTCGTCAGATCAGAGCCTCGAAAGCGCTATACGCGAAGCTGAGAACTACCTCAAGGAGGGTCAAGAGCGGTACCCAGCGAATAGCTACCTTCGCACAGCCGAAGCGGAATTGGCATTAGTACTGTCTGAATCGCAGCGCGCGCTGCAGGCACTAAAGAAGGCGTTTGAGCTCAACAATCGGAATTCGTACATTGCCATGCGGATTTGTGATTGGCATGTGCGAAATGGAAGCACGGAGCTAGGGCTTGAGGTCCTGAAGCTTGCACTAGCTGCCAAGCCTATCGATCAGGCCTTGAACGGATACTACGCGAGACTGTTGATAGACCGAGGATCTACAGACAGCGCAGAGATTCTCTATCACTTGCAACGGGCGTTTACTTCAGGGGATGAGAATTACGAGTCGCAGTTTCTCTACGCTCGACAGTTGTACATAGCTGGCCGAGCCGCGGAGAGTTCGGATTTGTTCCGCGAGCTGAAGCGCGCGAAACTACCTCCGTGGGAGAAGCGGAGAATCCGCTATCCGCTTGAGGAACGCACGCGAGGACGAATCGTGCGAATTGAGGCCGGCTACTGCATTGTTGAGCGAGATGGTAGTGGGGAGTCCATTCTCGCCCCTCGGGACGAGGTCGCACGTTCCGCTTGGGACGAGATCGCCGCCGGTCGGCCGGTTGTGTTCTCGATTGGGTTCAGCATGTATGGGCCCACAGCGTACAAAGTTGAGCTCGTTCGATAGCCGCTAAGGCGTCTCCAGCGACGCGCTGCAAGGCCCTGATTCGTTCGAGTGCGGCCCGCGCCACCGGGTGGCAGGCGCACTGTCAGAGGGCCGACGAGGCCGAGCGCGTGCGGCTGGGGTTCGTGAAGGAGTGAGCGGGCGACGCGGTCGGCCGCACTAGGCGATCGACGCCGCTCGCCCGCCCGCGAGGTAGCGCTCGCGCAGCGCGTCGTCGCTCGTGATCCACTCGCGCGCGAGCTGCCACAGCTCGAGATCGGCCCCCGGCAGCCCCTCGCGGCTCGCCCCCGCCTGCTTCAACCCGACCAACTCCCCCATCCCGCGCAGTTCGAGATCCAGCTCCGCGATCTTGAACCCGTCGCTCTCCCGCGCGAACACGTCGAGCCGCTCGAGCGCCGCCGCGTCCGCGCTCTCCCCCGCCGCGACGAAACACCACGCGTCGCGCGGCCCGCGCCCGACGCGACCGCGCAACTGGTGCAACTGCGCGAGCCCAAACCGCTCCGCCCCCTCGATCGCGATGCAAGTCGCCGTGGACACGTCGAGCCCGACCTCGAGAAGGCTCGTGCCGACCAACAGGCGCAGATCGCCGCGCTGGAACCGCTCGAACGTCCGCGCGCGCTCGAGCGCGTCGATCCGCCCGTGCAGGAGACCAATGCCGTGGCGCGCGAGCGGCCCGCGCGCGAGTTGCGCGGCGGTCTGTTCGGCGCCGCGCCCGCCGGTACTCGTGTCGATCCGCGGCAGGATCCAGTACGCGCGCTCGCCGTCGGCGAGCCGCTCGGCCAGGCGCGGCTCGAGCTTCGCGAGCTCGGCGCGCTCGACGCGCTTCGTCCGCAACGCGCCGCGTCCCGAGGGCTTGTCGCGCACGATCAGCGGCTCGAGCTCGCCGTACAGCGACAGCGCGAGCGTGCGCGGGATCGGCGTCGCCGTCGCGAGCAACAGGTGCGCGTGGCTGCCCTTGTCGAGCAGCCGCTGGCGCTGCGCGACGCCGAAGCGCTGCTGCTCGTCGATCGCGACGACCGCCAGGCGCGCGAAGCGCACCGCGGGCGAGAGCAGCGCGTGCGTGCCGAACACGACGAGCGGCGCGCCGGCGGCCAGGCGCGCGACGAGCGCCGCCCGTTCGGGCGGCGGCGTCGAACCGGTCAGCAGCGCCGCTTCGAGCCCGAGCGCGCCGAGCAGCGCGCGCGTGCCGATCCAGTGCTGCTCGGCGAGCAGCTCGGTCGGCGCGAGGAACGCGGCCTGCGCGCCGGCCGCGGCGGCGCGCGCGCACGCGTACGCGAGCACCGCGGTCTTGCCGCAGCCGACGTCGCCTTGCAGCAAGCGCCGCAGCGGCCGGCCCGCGGCGAGCTCGGCGCCGAGGACCTCGAACGCGCGCTCTTGATCGCGCGTCGGTTCGAACGGCAGCGCGGCGCGGAACGCGCGCTCGAAGTTGTCGCTCGCCGCGAGCAGCGGCGCGCCGCCCGGCCCGCGCGCGCGCGCGGCCGTCACGAGGCGCGCCTGCATGCCGAGCAGCGCGTCGAGCGCGATGCGCCGGCGCGCCGAAGTCGCCGCATCCGAGTTCGACGGCGCGTGCAGCTCGCTCGGCAGCGCGGCCAGCGACGGCACGCGCGCGCGACCGCGCTGGCGCTCGTCGAGCGGCTCGTCGAGCGCGCCCTGCAAGCGCTCGCGCGCCTGCTCGATCAGCTTGCGCAGCCACTCCTGCCCGATCCCGGTGCCGACCGCGTAGCGCGGCAACAGCTCCGGCTCGGCCGGCAGCGGCTTGGCGGCCGTCCCGACCTGCGGCATCGCGAGCCCCGCCGCGCGCGCGCCGACGACCGGACCGCGCAGCACGAGCTCCTGCCCGAGCGCGATCTGCCGGCGCCGCCACGGCTGGTTGAACCACAGCGCCTCGAGCGAGCCGCTCGCGTCCTCGACGCGCGCGCGCACCTGCGAGCGACCGC
>SCVU01000320.1 GCA_004296785.1 Planctomycetota bacterium | reverse complement strand
CGCGCTGCGAGCGCGCCGGAATCGAGGCGGGCTCAAATCACGCCAAGTCGGCGGAGTCGAGGCGGGCTCGGTACATCCGCGCTCCGTCCGAGACGCTCGACCCGTTCGTCAAGCTTCGAGCGCCGCGCCGACGAGCGGTTCGGGCTCGAACGGCTGCTCTTCGATCGCGAACGCGCCGCGCAGTCGCGCGAGCACGGCTTCGCTCGCGCGCGCGCCGCGGACCTGCACTTCGAGCACCGGTTGGTCGCGCTCGACGCGCGCGCCTTCGCGCACCGGGAACACGAGCCCGGGGAACGGATCGATGCGGTCGCCGAGCGCGCGCCGGCCGCCGCCGAGGTCGACGATCGCCCAGCCGAGCGCGCGCACGTCGGTCCAGCGCAGCCAACCGGCGCGCGGCGCCGCGATCGGAGCGCGCTCGCGTTTCCACGCGGGATCCGGCCAGCGCGCGAGCGCCTTCGGATCGCCGCCCTGCTCCTCGACGACGCGCTCGAACACGGCGAGCGCGCTGCCGTCGTCGAGCGCGCGCGCGATGCGCACGCGACCGTCGGCCTCGGTCGCCGCGGCGCCGGCGAGCTGCAGCATCGCGCCGCCGAACGCGCACACGAGCTCGCGCAGATCCGCCGGGCCGCGGCCGCGCAGGCACTCGAGGCTCTCGCCGATCTCGAGCTCGTGGCCCGCCGTGTCGCCGAGCGGCCGCCCCATGTACGTCGGGAACGCGATCGCGCGCAGTCCGAACGACTTGGCGATCGCGAGCATCGCGCGCGCAAGCTCGGCGCCGCGCTCCTTCTCCGGCAGGAACGCGCCCGAGCCGTGCTTGACGTCGAGCACGAGCGCCCCGATCCCCTCCGCGAGCTTCTTGCTCATGATCGAGGACGCGATCAGCGGCACCGATTCGATCAGGCCCGTCACGTCGCGCAGCGCGTAGAGCTTGCGGTCGGCCGGCACGAGCTCCTCCGTCTGCGCGCCGAACGCGACACCGGTGCGGCGCAGCGCGCGCTCGAACTCCGCGCGCGACAGGCCGGTGCGGAAGCCGGCGATCGCCTCGAGCTTGTCGAGCGTGCCGCCGGTGTGCCCGAGCCCGCGCCCCGACACCATCGGCACCGCGACGCCGCACGCAGCGACCGCCGGCGCGAGCGGGATCGAGACCTTGTCGCCGACGCCGCCGGTTGAGTGCTTGTCGGCGGTCGGCCGGCCGAGCTCGAAGCTCCAGCGCTCGCCGGATTCGAGCATCGCGCGCGCGAGGTCCGCGGTTTCGCGCGCGCTCATGCCGCGCACGAACACGGCCATCAGGAACGCCGAGGCGAAGTAGTCGGCGAGCTCGCCGCGCGCGTACGCGCCGACGAAGCCCTCGATCTCCACGCGCTCGAGCTCGAGGCCGGCGCGCTTCTTCGAGAGCACCGCGCGCGCGTCGATCACGAGCGCCGCACGTCCTTCCAGAACGAGCGGCCCGGTCCGACCGCGGCGAGACCGAGCGCTTCCTCGACCGTCGCGCCGAGGTCCGCGAAGCTCGCGCGCGTGCCGAGCTCGACGCCCGCGCGGCAGCCGGGGCCGAACGCGAGCACCGGCACGTGCTCGCGCGTGTGGTCGGTCGTCTTCGTGTACGTCGGATCGTTGCCGTGGTCGGCGGTGACGAGCACGGCGTCGTCGGGGCGCAGCTCGCGCTCGAGCTCGACCAGATCGACGTCGAACTCCTCGAGCGCGCGGCGATAGCCGACCGCGTCGCGGCGGTGGCCGTAGAGCATGTCGAAGTCGACGAGGTTGACGAACACGAGGCCGCGCTCGAGCGTGCGCGCGCGCTCGCGCAGTGCGCGCATGCCGTCGCGATTGCCCTCGGTGTGGATCGACTCGGTGACGCCGCGGCCCGCGTAGATGTCGCTGATCTTGCCGACGCCGACGACCGGGATGCCGGCCTTCGCGATGCGGTCGAGCCCGGTCTCGCACGGCGGCTCGAGCGAGTAGTCGCGGCGGTTGTACGTGCGCTTGTAGGCGCCGCTTTCGCCGACGAACGGCCGCGCGATCACGCGTCCGACGCCGTACGGCACGAGGATCTCGCGCGCGATCGCGCAGATCTCGTACAGCCGCTCGAGGCCGAAGTGCTGCTCGTGCGCGGCGACCTGGAACACCGAGTCGGCGCTCGTGTAGACGATCGGCTTGCCGGTGCGCACGTGCTCGTCGCCCAGGCGCGCGATCACCTCGGTGCCCGAGGCCGGCGCGTTGCATAGCACGCCCGGCACGCGCGCGCGCGCGATGAACGGGTCGAGGATCGCGGGCGGGAAGCCGTCGGCGTAGACGGGGAACTCGCGCTCGAGCACGCAGCCCAGCATCTCCCAGTGCCCGGTCGAAGTGTCCTTGCCCGGCGAGCGCTCGGCCATCCGGCCGTAGCAACCCTGCGGCGCGCGCGGCTTCGGCAGCGACTGCACGCCCGGCACGCAGCCCAGGCCGAGCTCGACGAGGCGCGGGATGCGCGGCATGCCGGCCGCCGCCACCAGGTGGTCGAGCGTGTGGCAATCCGACTCGCCGTAGCGACCGGCATCCGGCAGCGCGCCGACGCCGAGGGAGTCACACACGAGGAGGAAGACGCGCACGCGGGGCCCGCTCGAACGGGCCGCGCATCATAGCTGCCTCAACCGGCGCTCAAGCTCTGCAGCACGCCTTAGTTGGCGCTCGAACTCTGCACGAGCGCCTCGCCGTCGCCGCGCTGCGGCACGAGGTCGAAGTCGTCGCTCGGCACGCCCGCGCGGTGCAGCCAGCCGCGCATCTCGCGCGCGACCGCGAGGTAGCCGTCGGCGAGCGCGACGCGCCCGCGGCCGATCTCGCGACCGGCGAGGTCGACGAGGCGCAGCGCCAGGTCGGGGCTCGCGCCCTCGAGCGGGCGGTGCACCTCGAGCTTCCAACCCGCCGACGCGCTCGCGCTGCTCACGCGCAGCTCGAGCCCCTGACCCGGTTGCAGACGGTAGATGTCGATGGCAGACAATGCGTTCTCCTCTTCCCTCTCGGATCCCCGCGCCGCGAGCGCGGTGCAGTGATCCCCTTCGGTCGTTCGTGCGTGCGTCAGTCCCGGCGAGCTGGAACTAAACGCAGGTTTTTCAGAGTTCGCGCGCGGCGCCCGGCGCGGACGTTCACATGCGAAGCGGACGGCACCCGCACACGCCGCAGGTGACGCTACGCCGCCGCGGCGAGCGCGCGCGCGACGCGGGCCCAGCGCGCCGAGCGCGGTGCGCCATTCGGCGCGAGGCGCGCGGCGGTCTCGCTGAACGCACGCGCATCGGCCGTCTGACCGAGCTCGCGCGCCGCCCACGCCGCGACGAGCCAGCCGTCGGCGCCGGCGCTGGCGAGCAGCGGCTCGAGCTCGCCGAGCGCGCGGTCCGGATGTCCGCCGGCGATCAGCGCCTCGATGCGGCCGAGGCGCGCCTGCGTGTTGTCGGGCTGTTCGGCGAGCACGCGGTCGAAGGCGGCGAGCGCCTCCTGCGTGCGCAGCTGCGCGAGCCGCACCTGCCCGAGGCGCAGCGCGGCCGCGAAGCTCGTCGCGCCCGGCAGCGTCTCGGCCGGCCACAGCGTGCTGTGCGCGGCGAGCGCGCGCTCGAGGTGCAGCGCCGCGCGCTCGAGCAACTCAGCGCCTGGTCGACCCGCATCGGGCCGCCCCGCGTCGGTGCGCGCCGCCGCGCTGGCGCGGTGCTCGAGCAGCGCGCCGGTCAGGAAGTCGAAGTTCGGGTGCTTGCACTGCCAGTCGCGCGCGAGGTCGAGCGAAGCGGAGGCCGCGTCGAGCTCGCCGCTGGTCAACAGCGTGTACGCGTGCAGCGTCAGCACGTGCGTCGGGTCGAGCGGCACGCCGCGCGCGCGCGCGGCCCGCGCGAGCTCGAGCGCGCGCTCGATCTCGCTGCGCGCGCGCGCGCGCTCGCCGATCCGCAACAGCTCGTTGACGAGGTACGCGCGCGGCGTCGGATCCTCGGGCTCGGCCGCGCAGCGCGCCTCGAGCAGCGCGAGATTGCGCTCGCGCTTGCCGCGCGCGGCGCGCCACTCGGGCACCGCGCCGTAGTGGACGATCGGCGCGTCGAGCGTGCGGATCGCGCGGCCGGGGCGGGCCAGCCACGTGCCGACGTTCTCGTGCACGACGCCTTCCCAGCGCAGATCCTTCGCGCGGCGCAGCAGGCGCGGCAGCAGCACCGGCTCGACCAGCCGCTTGCGGCCGCTCAGCACGTCGGCCTCGCTCGCATCGAGCGTGCTCGCGTGGTGCAGCGGCAGCAGGCCGCAGTCGAGCTCGCGCTTGGAGCCCGACTTCAACGCCGCGCGCAGCACGCGGCCGGCACCGCCGGCGAGGCGCTCGTCGGCGTCGAGCACGAGCACGTGGCCGTCGTGCACGCGCTCGAGCACCGCGTTGCGCGCGGCGGCGAAGTCGTCGCGCCACGCGAAGTCGAACACCTCGGCGCCCGCCGCGTGCAGGATCGCGCGCGTCTTGTCGGTGCTGCCGGTGTCGGCCGCGACGATGCGATCGACGACGCCGCGCACCGAAGCGAGGCACGCCGGGAGCATCTGCTCCTCGTCGCGCGCGATCAGGCACAGCGTCAGCCGGCTCACGCGGCGCGCGCTCCGCGGCGCACGGGCTCGAGATCGGCGGGATCGAGGCGCTGCGAACCGTCGAACGGCGCGCACAGGAGCTCCGGCGCGACGCTCTCGCCGCGCAGCGCCGCGAGCGGCCCGTAGTCGCCGTGGCGCGCGGGATCGAGGCCCCACTTGCCCGCGAAACGCCGCCAGTTGCGCAGCAGGAGCTCGCGGTGCCACTCGGCCTTCGGCCCGCCGTACGCCTCGTGCCGCACGAACACGTCGAACGCGACGCGCGCCTTGAAGCCGGCGAGCCGCGCGCGCAGCGTGAAGTCGTCGTCCTCGAAGCCCCACGGCGTGAAGCGCTCGTCGAAGCCGCCGATGCGGTCGATCACCGCGCGGCGCACGAGGATGCAGAACGACGACATCAGCGTCGCCGGCCGCGACAGCCGCGACTTCTCGCGCGCGAGCTTCGCGTCGATCGCGCGCGCGAGCTCGTGCGGGTCGCTGGGCGCGCTCGCGCCGAGCGTCGCCGTGATCTGCTGGCCGTGCGCGGCGCGATCCGACAGCGGGCCGACGAGTCCGTTGCGAGCGTCGAGCGCCATGTGCCGCTTGAGACGCGACAGCCAGCCCGGCTGCACGAACGCGTCGTTGTCGAGGAACGCGATGCACGCCCCGCGCGCGTGCTGCAGCGCCTGGTTGCGCGCGCGGCACGCGCCCTGGTTCGTCGCGTTGCGCACGAGCTTCACGTCGGATTGCGCGGCCAGCCACTCGGCGCTGCCGTCGCGCGAGCCGTTGTCGACGACGATCAGCTCGTGCGGGTGGCGCGGATCGGCGGCCTCGCGCAGCGCGGCGATGCAGCGCTGCGTCAGCGGCAGCGCGTCCTTCGACAGCACGACGAGCGAGGTGAGCTCGCCGGCGCCCGGCTCGCCCTCCAGCGCCGCGAACGGATCGACGCCGGCCAGCTCGAGCAGCCAGCCGCGCATCGAGAACGCCGACGCGAGCCGCGCGACGATCTCGGCGCAGGACTTCGCGGACGCGTCGTCGAGCTTGCTGCCGTAGTGCTGGGCCTCGAAGCGCTCGAGCCAGGCCTGCGCGCGCGCCGCGTGCTGGTGGAACAGGATCACGCTGTTGCGCGCCGGCTCGAGCAGCGTGGATTCGAGATCGTCGCCGGGCTTCGCGCGCAGCAGGATCGGATCGCCGTGGACGCGCGCGAAGCGCGCTTGGTGCACGCCGAGCCGGATCGCGCGGCGCAGGTACGCGGCCGGCGTCAGCTCGTGGTCGTGCCCGCAGGCGGCGTCGGGCCGGTACAGCACGCGCACGCCGAGCTTCTCGAGGCGATACCCGAACTCGGTGTCGTCCATGATCGCCTCGGGGAAGTTCCGGGCGTCGAAGCCGCCGACCTTGCGCACGAGCTCCGCCGGGACGCTCAGGTTGCACGTGTACAGGTTCGGCCAGCCGTACTCGGCGCCGGCCTGCATCATCGGGTAGTCGAACAGGTAGCGCGTGCGCGACAGCACCTGCGTCAGCGGACTGCGCAGCGACTCCGGCGTGAACTCGAAGCTGCCGAGCACCGCGCGCGGCGACTGCAGCCGTGCCTGGATCGCGACGTGCTTGTGCAACAGATCGCGCGCGGGCACCGCGTCGTCGTTCAGGTACAGCACGAGCGGCGCGCGCACGTGCTCGAACGCGGTGTTGCGCGCGGCGCCGGGACCCTGGTTCGGCTGGCGCAGCAGCTTGCACGGATAGCGCAGCGCCGCGCGATCGATCTGCACCGGTTCGGGCGAGCCGTCGTCGACGACGATCACCTCGTAGTCGCGGGGCGCCAACGTCTGGTCGTCGAGCTTCGCGAGCAGGTTCGCGAGCTTCGCGCCGCGCCCATACGTCGGGATCACGACGGACAGCCGCGGCGAGTGGTTGTGGTCCGGCATCGGGGCGAAGACTCCGCGGCGCGTATCGGCGCTTTTTTCGCGATCCTTGACCTCGCGCGAACGCGCGGCGCCGCGCGGTCTGTGCTAGGAATGGGGCATGCGGCGGCTGCTCCCGGTCCTGTGCGTGCTCGTCGCACTGCTCACGAGCGCGTGCAGCGCGTGGAAGCCGCGCCAGAACTACCCGGGCTGGTCGCTGTGGACGCGCGACGAGGCGCCGATCGACACCGCGGCGTTCGAGCGCGCGCTGCAACCCGCGCTCGCGGCCGTCGAGCACGCGATGGGCCCGTTCGAGGAGCCGGTCGCGGTGCACGCGTGGAACGGCGGCGTCGCGCTCGAGAGCGGCGTGCGCGGGCGCGTCGTCGACGGCGAGGAGCCGCTGCTCGAAGTGCCCGGCATGGGCCCGGCGCGCGTGCGCGCGTTCCACTCGCGCGGCGACGGCTCGCTGTTCTCGCACGGCGGGATCTTCCTCGGCGAACCCGAGGTCTCGGCCGCCGCGCACGAGCTCGTGCACGCGCGGATCCACGAGCTCGCGCTCGCGCCGCCGCTGTGGTTCGAGGAGGGACTGGCGAGCTACATCTCCGACGGCGCGCTCGTCGACGGCGTCTGGCAGGTCGACGGCATGGCGTTCTGGCCGTGGAAGGAGCTGCGCGCGCAGCGCCTCGGCGACAGCGAGATCGCGGGGCTGCTCGCGCTCGGCGAGGGCGAGGACCACTCGCTGCGCGAGAACCTGCTCGTGCACTTCCTCGGCTGGGCGCTCGTGTTCGACGTCGCGCGCCACGCGCCCGAGGCGGGCTGGCGCGACTGGCTCGCACAAGCGCTCGCCGCGTACGGACCGAAGGCGCTCGAACACGACCGCGCCGGCGCGATCGCGCGCGCGCGCGCCGCGCTCGAGCGCACGCTCGACGAGGACACGCCGATCGAGTGGCTCGCTCGCCTCGAATCGCCGGACGCTGGCGTGCGCCTCGCCGCGGCGCGCGGCGCGTGGAAGCTCGCGACGCCGCAGGTCGGCGACAAGCTGCTCGCCGCGATCGGACGCGAAGCGGATCCCGAGGTGCGCACCGCGCTGGTCGTGAACCTGCTGATCGGCCCGGGGCAGACGCGCTACGGCTGGAACAACTGGTGGCGGATGCGGCGCGAGGCCGTGCCGCACCTGAAGGAGCCCGGGCTCGACGACCCGGTCGAGGCGGCCGCCGCGGCGCGGCTGTACGCGGCCTGGCGCGGCCGCGGGGGCGGCAAGGACGCGCAGGAGGCCCTGCGCGCGCTGCGGCGCCTGTGGGAAGAGTGAGAAGTCCGGCGGGATAGAATGTCGATGTCGCTGCGGGACTCCCCGCTCGGCCCGACATGCTCCCCCTGCTCCTCCTCCAGTTCGCCGTCGCCGCACCCGCGCAAGCGAAGCTGACCCCGGCGCTCGCCGAGGTGCTCGCCAGCGCGCGCGCCGACGAGCTGGTGCCGGTGATCGTCGCGCTCGACGAGCGCGTCGACACGCAGGCGCTGATCGCACAGACCGATGCGCTGCCGAAGTACCAGCGCGCTGCGTTCACGCGCGCACGCCTGGAGGGTTACGCACTGCAGTCGCAGGCGCCGCTGCGCGCGGTGATCGAGGCCGAGCGCGCCGCCGGCCGCGTCGCGTACGCGGAGATGCTGTGGACGTGCAACGCGCACCTCGTGACGGCGACGCCGCAGGCGCTCGCGCGCATCGCGGCCGTCGAGCGCGTCGCGTACCTGTCGCACGACCCGCACGTGCCGCTCGAGCTCGTGCAGGACGTCGCGCCGCCGCCGCTCTACGCGATCGGCACGCTGCCGTACACGACGTCGTTCGAGGGCGGCGCGCTGCCCGCCGAGTTCCACCGCGAGATCACCGGCCTCGGCCAGGTCCAGGTGACGGGCGCGCACGGCCCCGCGAGCGACGGCGCGCTGCATCTCGCGCTCGACGGCGCCGGCGTCGGCACCGGCATGGCGGTGCTGCACCTCGATCTGTCCGCGGTCGCGAGCGCGACGCTCGCGTTCGACATCCACGTGTTCGATGCGCCGAGCGAAGCGCAGGACGGACTGTTCATCTCCGTCGACGGCGCGACGTACAAGAAGTTCGCCGCGCTGCCCGCGGTCGCGCCGTACCAGACGCTGTCCTTCGACCTCGGGCTCGTCGCGCTGCAGCAAGGGCTGACGCTCGCCTCCGACACGCGCATCGCGTTCGGCTGGGGCGGCAGCGGACCGCTGCCGGGCCAGGGCTACACGATCGACAAACTCTCCGTCGTCGCGAACGGCGGCCCGGTCATCCCGCCCGAGCCGAACATCAGCGCGCTGCAGGCGCCGACCTTGTGGGCGGTCGGCGTCGAGGGCCTGGGCTCGCGCATCCTGATCATCGACGACGGCGTGCAGAGCGTGCACCCGGCGCTCGCGCCGCAGCGCTGGACGAATCCCGGCGAGATCGTCGGCAACGGCCTGGACGACGACAACAACGGCAAGATCGACGACATCTGGGGTTGGGACTTCGTCTCCAACGACAACAACCCGACGCCGATCTTCAGCGAGCACGGCACGAACACCGCGGGAATCGTGTGCGGCAACGGCGCGTTCAACGGCAACGTGCGCACCGGCATGGCGCCGAAGACGACGTGGGCGGCCGCGCTGGTCAACGGCGAGGGCAACATGCTCTCCGCGTATCAGTACGCGATCGCCGCGGGCTTCGACTGCATCACGTCGAGCCACTCGTGGAAGTGGCCGAGCACGCCGAACTACCCGCTGTTCCGCGCGTCGACCGACGCGGAGCTCGCCGCGGGGATGATCCACGCGAACTCGATCGGCAACCAGGGCGCGCTGACCTTCACGTACCCGATCCCCTACAACATCGCGACGCCCGGCAACTGCCCGGCGCCGTGGTCGCACCCGCAGCAGTTGCAGAACGGGCTCTCGTCCGTGCTCGGCTGCGCCGGCATCTTCCTCGGCGGCGACGCGCTGTACGTCGACAGCGGCCAGGGTCCCGCCGCGTGGGAGGACGTGAAGTTCACGAACCCGAACTACCCGTACCCGCAGAACCCGGCGTACTTCGACTACCCGTATCTCGGCGGGACGCTGCCCGGGTTGTTGAAGCCCGATCTGTCCGCGTACGTCAACGTGAAGACGACGAACGGGACGACGGGCTACAACCCGTCGTTCGGCGGGACGAGCGCGGCGACGCCGCATCTGGGCGGCGCGCTGTGCCTGATGATCGGCGCGAATCCGTCGGTGCCGCCGCGGCAGATCGCGCAGGCGCTGCAGGAGACGGCGCTCGATCTCGGGGCGCCGGGCAAGGACGTGCGCTTCGGCGCGGGCAAGATCCGCGTGTACGACGCGGCGATCCGCATCCTCTCCGCGGTGACCGCGTACCCGCCGAAGGCTCCGCCGGGCGGGTTCGCGAATCTCGCGCTGACCGGGAACGCGGGGAGTCCGTACATCCTGGCGGCCGGGCTCGCGAAGACGGCGATCCCGACGACGCTCGGGATCACGATCGACGTCGGCAATCCGCTGATCATCGTCGGGTCGGGGGCGCTGAACGGGTATGCGAGCGCGGTGCCGATCGTGCTGCCGGTGCCGAACGATCCGCTGCTGTCGGGGTTCAGCGTGCACTTCCAGCTGTTCACCGACGACTCGAACGGGCCGTCGAAGCGTTGGCTCGCGTCGCTGGTCGAGACGTTCCGGATTCTGTGAACGAGGGCGCAGCGGCGCGTCGCGGTATCCGGCTCCGCGGGCGCGACTATGCTGGGAGCAACCCGAGTTCGTGCCGCTCGGCAACCAGATGCTCGCACTCTGTCTGACGCTCGCGTTCGTCCAGGCACCCGAGGTCGTCGCGCCCGCGTCGCGCCCCAGCACGGCGATCGCCGAGCTCGACGCGACGGCGCCGACAGTAGCACTCATCGAAGCGCTCGCGCGCGCCTCGGGCGTGCCGACGCCCGAGCAGTCGCTGCGGCACGAGCGCGCGCTCGGTCTGCTTCGCGATCGCATCTTGCGTGGCGAGCCGCTGACGAACGACCAGTGGCTGCACGTGCTCGAGCGAACGGGCTCGCTGCGGCATCGCGCGAAGTGGCCGGCGACGACTCCGTTCTCGATCCGACTCGGCGAACCGTACTGGATCGACCCGGAGGCCGAGATCCGGCTCCTGCCGAAACAGCCGAGCTGGAACTCCGCGCACTCGAGCGTGCCACAGAGCTGCCTCGGCTCGAGCGAGTGGCTCTACACGAAGCCCCTCGGCGAGATCGCGCTCGGCGCGCAGTCTGTCGCCTACCGCGTGTACGTTGTCATCCCGCCGAACGAACGCGCACACGAAGTGCCGGCGGTCGAACCGCGCGTGCTCGGTGGAGGCACGCTCGGCGAATTCGACGTGCACTTCGACGTCGAGGGCGTCTGCGACGTCGACGAGGTCGTCCCGCCGGTCGCGTCGCCGGAGATCGCGACGGCGCTGCGCGAGGCGTTGGTCGTCTTTGCCGATGTGAGCACGGTGCCCGCGCGAGTGGATGTGATGCTCGACCTCGGCCGAACCCAGAGAGCGGGACTGCACGGCATCGGCTCCTCGTTCGAGACGCGGATCGTCGACAACGGCAAGGTCCGCGATACCTGGCGCAAGTACACGATGCTCGACGGAACGTCCCGCCAGAATGTCGGACTCCTCGAGGACGGGCGCCCCGTCGTTCCATTGATCGACACGCTGGTACCGACCGCCGTGTGGACCAGCGCCGACGCGCGTAAGGGTTGGTCGCTGGAGCTGCGCGGCACGTCGAAGGACGTGCTGAGCCTCTGGACCGCCGAGCGACGCTGGAGCGGCGAGCTCGTGCTGACGCTCGACGAGCTGCACCAGCTCGCGCAGCGCGAAGCCGCGAAGTAGTCGTAACGCCCCCCCACGCGTCCGGGTAGTCACGGGACACCCCGGTCCCGTCCTCGGAGCCACTCCATGCGCTCGCTCGCCCTCATCAGCTGCGTTCTCGCCGTCCCCGCCATCGCCCAGACCACGACGCGCGTCAGCGTCACGGCCGCCGGCGCGCAGGTCATCGGCCACTCGGAGTACCCCGACATCTCGCACGACGGCCGCTACGTCACCTACCTCAGCAAGGCGCCCGGACTCGTCCCCGAGGACGCGAACAACATCCAGGACATCTTCCTGCACGACCGCTACACGGGCGCGGTCCAGCGCATGAGCGTGAGCACGGCCGGCGTCGCGTCGAACGGCCTCTCCGACCTCCCGTCGATCTCCGCCGACGGTCGCTTCGTCGCGTTCCAGACCTTCGCGGGAAACTTCGACCCCGCCGATCTGAACGGTGCGTCGTACTACGACGTGTACGTGCGCGACACGCAGCTCGGCACGACGACGCTGATGAGCAAGAACTCCGGAGGCGTCGGGTCGTCGTTCGGCCACTCGGCGAAGGCGAAGATCAGCGCGAACGGCGTCTACGTCGTGTTCGAGAGCGACTCGAGCACGCTCGTCCCCTCGGACAACGGCGCGTTCACCGACATCTTCGTGCACAACCGCTTGACGGGCGAGACGTCCAAGATGAGCACGCCGATCCCGGACATGCTCGGCACTGCTCACTCGTACATCTCCTCGATCTCCGGCGACGGCTCGCGCGTGACGTTCCAGTCCTCCGGCTCGAACATCGTCCTCGGCGACACGAACGGCAAGTCGGACGTCTTTCTGCGCGAATGGATCGGTCCGACGCCGTCGATCACGATCGTCAGTCGCTCGAGCGCCGGCGTGCTCGGCAACGACCACTCGGGCGATGCGACGATCAGCGCCGACGGCAAGTTCGTCGTGTTCTCGAGCGACGCGACAAACCTCGTCGCGAGCGACACGAACAACGCGAACGACATCTTCGTACGCGACCTCGTCGCCGGCACGACCGAGTGCGTGAGCGTGACGCAAGGCGGCGTGCCGGGGAACAACTTCTCGCAGTACGCCGACATCTCGGCCGACGGGCGCTACGTCGTGTTCCACAGCGCCGCGAGCAACCTCATCGTCGGCGACACGAACTCCGGCACCGACGTGTTCCGCCGCGATCGCCTGCTCGGCACGACGACGCGGATCAGCGTCATGACCGGCGGCGCGCAGGCCAATGCGGGCTCTCAGGAAGCTGCGATTTCCGGCGACGGCCGCTTCGTCACCTACTACTCCGGCGTGACGAACCTCGTCCCGAACGACACCAACAACCGCAACGACGTGTTCGTCACCGATCCGGCCGGGCTCGCGGCGTCGATCGCGATCCGCACGGGCGCGGGCAACGTGCCGAACAGCTTGACCGCGAACAGCCAGCCGCTGATCGGCAACGCGGGCTTCGGATTCGTCTACGACAATCCGACGGCCTCGTGCGGCGTCACGCCGGGCACCGCCGTCGTCACGGCGATCGACTTCAATGGCGCGCTGACGGCGTCGCTGTTCGACGGCTGCGCGGGCGGCAGCGGCACGCTGCTCATCAATCTGTTCGGGCCGGTACCTGCGCTGACGAAGACCGGCGTGTGGCTCGGCACGCCGGGGACCGCGACGGCGCCGCTGCCGAACGACGGTTCGCTGTGCGGGCTCGCGGCGCACGCGCAGTCGTTCTTCGTCGTGGTGCCGGGGCTCTCGATCCACCCGAGCGACGCGGTCGACGTCGTGATCGGGCAGTAGCGCGTCGCCGGCTCGGCTCGTCGCTAGATCTTCACGCCCTGCGGCGCGGTGAGCTTCGCGTCGACGACGTCGCCGGTGTTGCGCACGTTCGCGGGCTCGAAGATCAGGCACGCGGTCTCGTGCTCGGCGGCGGTGCGGTGCTCGACGCCGCGCGGGACGACGACGAGCTGACCGGGG